>NZ_JAJVKV010000023.1 GCF_024198175.1 Pyxidicoccus xibeiensis | reverse complement strand
GCGGACTCCTCATCCGCTACCTGTTCACTCTCCGCTTCTTCTACGCCGAATCCCCATGCGCTCCTCAGCCGGGGATACGCGTGCCACTCGCTCCACCCTTGCCCCAGGCCGATAAATCGACGGTCTGCTTGTCGGACAGGTTGGGGCGGTGCGCCGCCGGTGGGGAGGCTCCAGCCGGGTCCTCTGCTCTGCCATGTGGACAAGCACCGGGTCCGGGGCTCCGTGGGCCGGCGGGGCGTCAACAGCGGGACGGCCGTTCAGGCAGGGCGGTCGTCCGGGGACCGCGGGGGTCCTCGAATAGCGGCGACGAGGGGACAGCCACCCGCGCAGGGCGGCCGTCCCCGTTACAGCGACTACGCGGCGTGCCGGACGCTCGGTCCGTGGCGCCGCTGTGCGCGTCCCACCACCTTGCTGATGGCGTGGGCGGCGCGGTCCAGCGTCCGGTCCACCGCCGCGACGAGCGTCGCGTCCGTGGACTCCAGCGTCAGCTCCCGGCCGTGCTCCAGGCGGAGCGTCAGCCGGCTCACCTTGTCCACGCCTCCCCGCGGGCCGTTGGTGTCCTCCAAGCGCAGCACCACTTCCTTCACGCGGTCCGACAGGTGCCCCAGGGCGAACTGCACGCGGCGCTCGCAGTGGGTACGCAGGTCTTCGGTGAGGGGGATGTGACGGGCTCGGATTTCGATGCGCATCCTGGACTCTCCTTCTGGCCCCCCATTGGGCCTGTTACTTCTCTGTCCACGAGGGCCTTTCGTCGCAAATAGGAAAAGCCCCCGGAGGTGCTTCGGAAAAACCGAAGCCTCACGGGGGCGGGGTAGGGCGAGGAAGGAGAGGGTGGGCTACAGGCCGGTGCCGCCGGCGGTGGCCGCGGCCGGCTTCTGGGACGTCTTGCCCGGCGCGACGGCGGCCTTGGCCGTGTCGGACGCGGCCTTGGCGGCGTCCTTGGTCTTGTCCGCTGGAGCCGCCACCGCGGTGGCCGTGTCGGCCTCGGCGCCGGCCGGCTTCTTCTTCTCCGGCAGCGCGTAGATGGGCTTCTCCGGCTGGGCCCGGGCGCCGATGCGCACCTGCTGCTCCACCATGCGGGACCAGAGCGACGGCTTGCCGCTCACCAGCGCGTTGTCCGCCAGCTCCAGCGTGCGCACGTCCTGCGCGCGGCGGTAGAGGCGGGGCGCCACGTCCGGCTGCTGCGGGTCCGAGTCACTCACCTGCACCTGCTCCTGCACGCTGATGCCCTCCTCGGCGAAGGTGAGGGTGGACGTCAGCTCGAACTTGCGGCGCAGCCCGTTGGGCAAATCGAAGGTCAGCTCGCGCGACAGCGGGAACCAGGCGGCGCCCAGGCACGCGCGGGCCTTGTCGGACACGGACTCGGTGAAGAAGCGGTTGTTGCGCAGCGGCATGATGCGCGCGTGGCGGCGGCACACCTCCTCGTCGCCCGGGGTGCACGCGTCACCCTCGGCCACGAGGACGTTGGTGCCCTTCACCGTCTCCAGGCGCAGCTTCGCGTTCTTCGGCATGGCGCGCAGCGAGCCCAGCGCCTCCACGCGGAAGCCCTGCTCGGTCGTCTCCACCAGGGCGACGGGGCCCAGGGCCTCGCCGTTGGTGAAGCGCCGCGTAATCACCCACACCAGGCGGCTGCCGGCCTGGAGCGTCTCCAGCACCAGGTCCTCCTCCGTCAGCTTCTCCGGAGGGGGCAGCGGCAGCGCGTCCGGGCCGGCCTCCACGCACTCGTCGGCCGCCGGGTCCTGGGACCAGACGGGCGCGCCGGTGCAGTCCACCGCGGGCCGGGGCGCGGCGCCGGTGTCCTTGTCATAGCCGTGCAGCAGCAGGGCGAACCACGTGTCCGGCGTGGGGAAGGAGCGGGCGTTGGGGCCCGCCTCGGCGGAGCACAGCCCGGCCTTGGGGACGCTGGCACAGCCGGCCAGCAGGGACAGCGCCAAGGCGGAGACCTGGAGCGTTCGGTTCTTCATGGGGTTCTCTCAGGCATGGGCGAACTGGAGGTCCCAGTCGCCTTCCGCGGTCAGGGCGACATGCAGCTTCGGGGGCACCGCGCCGCCCACCAGGTGCTGCAACAGCTCGCGGGAGAGCACGGGCATCAGCGAGCCCTGGAGAATCTGCTCCATGTTGCGCGCTCCCATCTCGGACTCGGTGCACCGGCGCGCCAGCTCGTCCAGCAGGCCCGGCGCCAGCGTCGTCTCCACGTTGTGCGCGGCGCGCAGCCGGCCCACGAGCTTGTCCAGCTTCATCTCGGCAATCTGGCGCATCACGTCGCGCTGCACCGGGCCGAAGGGGACAATCGTCATGCGCGCCAGCAGCGCCGGCTTGAAGTGCTTGCTGAGCGCCGGACGGATGGCGGCCACCACCTGCTCCGTGGTGGGCGCGGAGTGGTCCTCGAACATCCGCATCACCTGGTCCGAGCCCAGGTTGCTGGTGAGGATGAGCACGGTGTTCTTGAAGTCCACCTGCCGGCCCTCGCCGTCCGTCAGCGAGCCCTTGTCGAAGACCTGGTAGAAGAGGTTCATCACCTCCAGGTCGGCCTTCTCGCACTCGTCCAGCAGCACCACCGAGTAGGGCCGCTGGCGCACCGCCTCCGTCAGCAGGCCGCCCTCGCCGTAGCCCACGTAGCCGGGGGGCGAGCCGATGAGCCGGCTCACCGTGTGCTTCTCCTGGAACTCGCTCATGTTGAGCGTCGTCATGAAGCGCTCGCCGCCGTAGAGCGTGTCCGCCAGCGCGAGCGCCGTCTCCGTCTTGCCCACGCCGCTGGGGCCCACGAAGAGCATGACGCCAATGGGGGCGTCCGGGTTGCGGATGCCCGCCTGGGAGATGCGGATGATTTCGGCCACCTTCTTCAGCGCCGACTCCTGGCCGCGCACGCGGCCGCGGAGCTTGTCCTCCAGGTTCAGCACGGAGGCCAGCAGGTCGCTGCGCATCTTCCCCACCGGCACGCCCGTCCAGCCCGCCACCACCCGCGCGACGATGTCCGCGTCCACGTCCGCGTGCACCAGCGGCACCTCACCGCGCGTCTGGGCCAGCTTCGCCGTGGCCTCGTCCACCGCCGCCTTGAGCGCCGCCGCGTCCGCGTCCGGCTTCGCCTCGCGCAGCGCCTTGCGCGCGTCCATCAGCGCCGCCACCGCCACGCGCTCGTTCTCCCAGCGCACGTGCAGGGTGGCCCGCGCGTCCTGCGTGGCGCGCAGCTTCTCCTCTGCCGCCGTGAGCGACTCCTGCTCGTCCTCGGCGCCGGTGCCCTCGGCCAGGTCGCGCTTGCGCGCGTCGCGCTCGCGCTCCAGCGCGGCGATCTCCTGGTCCAGCGCCACCAGCTCCTCGGGGCGCGTGGATAGCTCGATCTTCACGCGGGCAGACGCCGTGTCGAGCAGGTCCACCGCCTTGTCCGGCAGCTGCCGGCCGGAGATGTACCGGCTGGACAGGCGCACGGCGGCGGTGACGGCCTCGTCGCGGATGATGACGCCGTGGGCCGCCTCGTAGGTGGGCCGCAGGCCGCGCAGCATCAGCTCCGCGTCCTCCACGCTGGGCTCGTCCACCTTCACCGGCTGGAAGCGGCGCTCCAGCGCGGCGTCCTTCTCGAAGTACTTCTTGTACTCGGCCCACGTGGTGGCGGCGATGGTGCGCAGCTCGCCGCGCGCCAGCGCCGGCTTGAGCAGGTTGGACGCGTCCGTGCCGCCCTGCGAGCCGCCCGCGCCGATGATGGTGTGCGCCTCGTCGATGAACAGGATGATGGGCGTCGGGGACGCCTTCACCTCGGCGATGACGGCCTTGAGCCGGTTCTCGAACTCGCCGCGCACGCCCGCGCCCGCCTGGAGCAGGCCCAGGTCCAGCCCGAGCAGCTCCACGTTCTTCAGCGCGTCCGGCACCTCGCCGCGGACGATGGCCCAGGCCATGCCCTCCACGAGCGCCGTCTTGCCCACGCCCGGCTCGCCCACCAGGATGGGGTTGTTCTTCCGGCGCCGGGAGAGGATGTCCACCATCTGCCGGATTTCACGGTGCCGGCCGAAGATGGGGTCTATCTTCCCCTCGCGCACCCGGCCCGTGAAGGACGTGGCGAAGCGCTTGAGCGCCTCGTCTCCGCGCCCGCCCGGGACGCCGGGCATGCCGCCCGCGGAAGCGCCCGCCTCGGCCGACGTCACCTCCACGTTCTCCGGAGAGGGGCGCAGCACCACGTCCAGCGAGGACATGAGCTCGTCGCGGCTGATGGCGTCCAGCTCCGGGAACAGCTCCGCGGTGTAGCGCGAGCGCCGGGTGACGAACTGGGCGAACAGCAGGCCCGAGCGCAGGCGCGTGGCGCCCTGCTCCACGGAGGCCAGCAGCCACGCCTCCTCGAACCACTGGAACAGCGTCTCGGAGAAGACGGGCCGCCCGGCGTTGCCGGCGCGCAGGCCCTGCAGCGCCCGCTCCATGCTGGCCAGCAGGTGGGGGCGGTCCACGCCGAACTGCTGCAGGATGCGCGCGACGTCCGAGTCCTCGGCCTCCAGCATCTGCACGAGCAGGTGCTCGGGGACGATTTCGTAGAATCGTCCCGCGCTCGCCCGGGCAACCGCGGCCTCGAGCAGGCGGGTAGAGGTGGGCGTCAGGCGACGGACGAGCGCTTTCGGATCGACGCGAATGGGAGCCCCCAGAAAATGACAGCGATGGTCGACGGTATACCGGGCGGCCTGAGCGCCGTAAATCCCTGGCCCTCACGCTCGCCCGCTCGGAATTTCATCTCGCCACGGGGACGCTCAGGTGCGTCTGCTGGCTGGAGCCGAGCCAGGTGTCCCGGCCGAGCTTGCTCGGCTCCTGGCGCGACAGGCGGAACTGCTGCTGCACCCCCTCGGTGAGCCCAAGCTCCAGGTCGTACTCCAGCGGGTCCTTCACGAAGAGCGCCACCACCTCGCGCACCAGCGGCAGCAGGTTGCCGTCCGGCATCAGCCGCCGGTAGGCCAGCGGCGGCAGCGGGCTGATGTGGATTTGAATCTTCCCCGTCCTGTCGAAGGCCTTGCCGCCCAGCAGCATGTTGCGCCCCAGCAGGTTGTTGGTCTTCCCCAGCTGCGCCCGCGCGTCGATGTCCACCCAGCGGCCCACGAACTGGCGCACCGACACCCGCGCCCCTTCCAGGTCGTCACCCAGCACGTCCTGCAGGGCGACCTCCAGCTGCTCCGCCGTGCGAAAGCGCGTGGCCAGCAGGGGGGCGATGCGCAGCAGGCGCCAGGTCGGCAGCACGCCGTCCAGGGGCTTCTCGTACGTGTCGAAGCCGCCCAGCGCCAGCAGCCGCTTGGACCACTGGTCCGTGAAGGACGTGTCCGTCTCGCTGGTGACGCGGTACTTGGACTCGATGCGGTACAGCAGCGACAGCAGCCGGTGGTGGAACAGGTCCAGGAACTCGCGCCGCACCGGCTGGTCCGGGTCCTCCTGGGCCACCTCCTCCGCGAGGTAGTGGGGCAGGGGGCTCACCGAGCCGGTGAGGCCCAGGAAGCTCGTCACCACCTCGAAGAGCGGCCGGCGCGCGTACGGGTCCTCCGCCCGCACCGGGACGTTGTGCAGGGTGACGGAGTTCACGTCCCCGGCGGGGAAGCCCAGCGACGGGTCGTGCCGGAAGCGGATCATCTCCTCGTTGACGGGCCCCGGCCCGCCCACGCGCACCGCCTGCGCCGTCAGCCGCTCCAGGAAGGCCACCAGCGGGAAGAAGCCCACCCGCGGCGCCGCCTCGGCCAGCTTCCGGGCCGTCTCTACAAGAGCGTCTGGGAGCCGTTCCTCGGAAGCCACGTGTACTCCGTCTGCGAGGGGTGGAGCCGGATGCTCAGCTCGTTGAAGGAGTTGATGGTGACGTGGGACGCCAGCAGCTCTTCCAGGATGCAGCCGAAGAGGAACGAGTCACCCACGCCCATGAAGTTCTCCTCGTCCAGGTCCACGCGGGTGCGGTGGCCGCGCAGCGGCGCGCCCTCCAGGAAGCGCGTCACCGGCTTCGTCTCCACCGTGCGGATGGCGTTGATGCGCAGGCGGCTGGCGCGCGCGGCCAGGTTGTCCGTGAGGGAGTGGAAGTTGTAGAGGTCCATCAGCCGCCGCAGCGCCGCCGCGTCCGCCAGCGAGTGCTGGTTGATGGCCAGGTGCGACAGGAGCCGCCAGTGCAGCTCCGAGCCCAGGGGCGCGCGCGCCGGCCGGCTCACCGGGGAGATGTTCTTGAACTTCGCCTGCGTGGGGCTGGCCGCGGTGGAGGCCGTCAGGTCGCCCACCTGGAGCCGCGAGGGCAGCGAGCGGTTGGTGCACGTCAGGTCGATGGAGAGCGCCTCTTCGGCGCCCAGCACCGTCACCACGTCCCGCGGCGTCTCCAGGGTGATGTACGTGTCGATGCCCTCGTCCAGCGGCGAGTGCGCGCGCCGCAGCCGGTAGAAGGACTGCTCCGCGGCGCCGCCGACGGTGTGGCTGAACTCGAAGAAGGGCCGGTACATGCGCCGCTCGTTGCGGCCCGCCTGCAGGCCCGTCACCGCATCCACCGAGTACACCTCGGCGTGGTTGGCCGGCAGGTCCGACGCGCGCAGCAGGTGCTCCCGGTCCAGCGTCTGGTGGAGGACGGGGTCCGCCGGGACGCTGAAGAGGTTGACCACCGGCGCGCAGTGCAGCCGGAACATCTCCCGGTGGATGCGCGCGTCCAGGGGCGGCGGCCGCTCCAGGTGGAAGGCAATCTCGAACTTGTCGTCCTTCACGCCCGCCGCGGCGTCCAGCCCGCGCACGTCGAAGAACAGGAACTTCTCCGGCAGCGTCAGGTACTCCTGCAACTGGCGGTAGCCCTCGCTGGCGCGCGGCCAGGGCAGCAGCTTGAAGTCCCGGTCGAAGCCCACCGGGTGCAGCGCGTTGGCCGGCAGCTTGTAGCCTTCGCCTTCCGAGGACGCGCCGCGCACGCGCACCTGGCGGCAGTAGCGCAAGAGCCACAGCAGCACCACCGACGCGGCGGACAGCTCACCGTGGATGAACAGGCGCAGCCCCTGCGGGCGGAACACCTCCGCGCGGCCCTGCTCCGTCGTCTGGAAGAACAGCCGCAGCACCGGGGACGTAATCGACGCGCGGTCCAGCAGCGCGTCCGTCAGCTGCACGGGCAGCAGGTCCACGTCCGTGGTGGTGCGGAAGACACAGGAGGTCCCGTCGATGGGCTGCGAGGCCACCTCCGCCCCCGCGGGCACGCGCGAGCGGCCGCGCAGCGCGCGCAGGTGCGGGCTGAACTCCACAATCGTCGAGGCTGGCAGCGGGCGCAGGTAGTGGGGGAGCAAGAGCTCCGTCAGGCCGTGCACCAGCTCCGGCACGTCGTCGTCCACCCGCTCGCGGATGCGCGCCGTCAGGAAGGCGAAGCCCTCCAGCAGCCGCTCCACGTCCGGGTCCGCGCCGCGCTCCACCAGCAGGCCCGCGACGGACGGGTTGGCCAGGCCGAAGGCCCGCCCCATCTCCCGCAGGTACGACAGCTCGCTCAGGTAGTACTTGCTGAACATCCTCGCCCTTTTTCACTCACCCGTGGCTCACCACAGGTCCACTCGTCCGCCCGGATGCACCTGCGTGTGGAAGCGCACCGTGCCCCGCCGGTTGCGCGTGGCGAGCTGGGCGCTGATGTCGAAGCGCAGGGCCGTCGGGTCCGCCGGGTCCGCCGCGTACTGCACCACCACGTTCTTCAGTCGCGGCTCGTACTCCTGGATGGCCGTCCGGATGGACTGCGTCATCCTCGGAATGGCGGACGCGTACGAATGGACGATGTCGTTGAGGTCCAGGATGCCGTAGCCCGGAGCCGCCACGGATTCACCCCTGCGCGTGTTCAGCAGGTTGCGCAGGTGCTCGGCGATGGACTCCACCACGTCGCCGGGTGGGGCGAGCGTGCCGTTGCCTTCGGCGATGCGCGACAGCAAGCCTCGGGAGCCCATGGGGTGTCTTCAGTCCCGCCCTCCACCCCCGACCGCCCGTGTACACGTCTGCACGGGCGGCCGGCGGGAGGAGCGAATGACTAGCGCTGGGTATCCCAGGTGTCCTCGTGCGTCACACCACCGGCGTTGATCGTCCAGTTGATGGTGTGGAACACCAGGGTGATCTCCTCGTAGGGAGGCAGGTTGGTGCTGGCCGGGACGAAGGAGTCCGGGACGACCTGCTTGATGCTGTTGATGCGCGCCTTCTTGATGGACACCGAGTAGAACTGCTCGGTGGTGCCGTCACCCGTGGGGTTCGGGCGGAAGAACTTGAAGGTCGCCTCGATGACCTGGTTCTCGCAGAGCGCCTTCATCAGGAGCGGCGAGGCCTTGTCGATGCGCTTGCGCAGGGTGATGCCCTCGTACTGGCGGCGGCCCGTCGCCAGGCCGGAGCCCGACTCACGCGCGGTGAAGACCTTCTGGTCGTAGTAGAGGCACTCGATGGAGTCCTGGCGGCCCAGGCTCGTCTGCGTGCTCTCGCCCTTGATGTCGGTGCCGTTCGCCTTCAGGAACAGGGATACTGCTTCGGCCATAACCTGACCTCTTCGCATTGCGCGCGGTGCGCGCTGGTGGACCCGGGCTCACTTCCAAGCCCGGGTGTGATGGAGCCCCTACAACCTAACTGATTTGTCCGACGCAACGTGAAGGAGGGCTCACTCCTTGTCCAGCTTGCCCACGAGGGACAGGGTGAACGAAGCGCCCATGTACTTGAAGTGCGGGCGCACCTGCAGACTGCAACGATACCAGCCGGGCTGACCATCCACGTCTTCCACGACGACGCGCGCGGCGCGCAGCGGACGGCGCGAGCGCACCGCGGGCGCCGGGTCGTCCATGTCGGAGATGTACTGGCTGAGCCAGTGGTTGAGCTCGCGCTCGAGGTCCGCCTTCTCCTTCCAGCTGCCAATCTGCTCGCGCTGCAGCACCTTGATGTAGTGCGCCAGGCGGGTCATGATGAACATGTAGGGCAGCTGCGTACCGAGACGGTAGTTCGTCTCCGCGGCCTTGCCCTCCGGCGTGTTGCCGAAGAACTTGGGCTTCTGCGTGGAGTTGGCGCTGAAGAACGCCGCGTTGTCGGAGTCCTTGCGGAACACCAGGCCGATGAAGCCCTCCTCGGCGAGCTCGTACTCCCGGCGCTCGGTGAGCATGACCTCGGTGGGAATCTTGGTCTGGATCTCCCCCATGGCCTCGTACTGGTGCAGGGGCAGGTTCTCCACCGCGCCGCCGGACTGGGGACCGATGATGTTCGGGCTCCAGCGGAACTTGGCGAAGGAGTCCGCCACGCGGCTCGTCATGGCCACGGAGGCGTAGCCCCACAGGTAGCTGGCGTGGTTGCCGACGACGTCCTCGGTGAAGTTGAAGGCCTTCACGGGGACGGTCTTCTCACCGTAGGGCAGGCGCAAGAGGAAGCGCGGCAGCGCCAGGCCCACGTAGCGCGCGTCCTCGGACTCGCGGAACGAGTGCCACCGGGCGTACTGCGGGCCCTCGAACAGGGACTTGAGGTCCTTGAGGTCCGGCAGCTTGAGGAAGCTCTGCTCGCCGAAGACGTCCGGCGCGGCGTTGGCGATGAAGGGCGCGTGCGCCATGGCGGCCACGGACGCGCACTTGCGCAAGAGCTCCATGTCCTGCGGGCCCACGTCGAAGTCGTAGTTGGCGGAGATGATGCCGTAGGGCTTGCCGCCGAAGACGCCGTACTCGTTGGAGTACACGAGCTTGTACAGGCCGCTCTTGGTGACTTCCGGCGCGTCCTCGAAGTCCTTCTGGAGGTCCGCCTTGGAGACGTTGAGCATCTCCACGCGGGTGTTCTCGCGGAAGTCCACGCGGTCCACCAGGAACTTCAGCGAGCGCCACGAGGACTCGAGCTTCTGGAACTCGGAGGCGTGGAGGATTTCGTTGACCTGGGAGGACAGGCGCTTGTCGATTTCCGCAATCATCGCGTCGACGAGGGCCTTGTCCACGCGCTCCTCGGAGCGGTTGGGGGCCAGCATCTCCGTGATGAAGGCCTGCACGCCGCGCTTGGCGACGTCATAGCCCTCGTCCTTGGGCTTGAGCTTGGCCTCGGAGAGAATCTCGTCGAGCAGCGACAGCGAGGCGGCGCCAGTGGCGGCGCCGGTGGGCTTCTGGGTCTGGGTCTCGTTAGGCATGGTGTTTCAGTTCCCCCGAAAAGGGCTACTTGGTCTCGTCCTTGAGGCCCAGCTCCTTGATGAGCGCCTTGCGGCCCTCTTCGTCGGCCAGCAGCCCCTGCAGCTTCTTGCGGAAGGCGGGCAGGTTGCCCAGGGGCCCCTTGAGGGCGTTGAGCGCACTGCGCAGCTCCAGCAGCTTCTTCAGCTCGGGAACCTGGTTGACGACGCTCTCCGGGGAGAAGTCATTCAGGTTCTTGAACTGGAGCGTGACATTCATGGTCGCGGCCGGGTCGCTGGAGAGCTTGTCCGCCGCGGTGAGGGTGACCTTGAGGTTCTGCTGGGCCATGACCTCGTTGAAGTTGGTCTTGTCGACGTTGATGGGCGCGCGCTGCTCCAGCGGGCGGGCGTCTTCCTGGCCCGTGAAGTCCCCCATCATGAGGACCTTCAGCGGCAGCTCCACCTGCTCCTGGGCATTGCCGGTGGCGGGCTTGTAGACGATGTTGACGCGCTCGGTGGGGGCGACGGAACTCTCTTTGCTCATCTGCGGCTTTCTCCTTGAGTGCTGCGTTTGGGCGCGGGCGTCGCATCGGGGAAAGCTTCGCCGCGGTACAACAGGGTTGCATCAGGCGCCGACGCGCAACGCGGCGGAAGAATCCAACCGCGCTAGACGACGATACCGGTTTCGGACTTTTACTGCCAACGGCCCCCCCTCCTTTTCCCCAGGGGTGCGGGTCGACAACCAGCCTTCGAGGCATGCCGCCGCGAGGGCCGGCTCCCACGTGTCGAGCGCGTGGGTGGTGACTTCCTCGTCGAGCACGTCAAAGACGGCGCGCGCGAGCGGGAGCTGTCCTGCATTGGCACACAGCCGCGCCAAAGCCAGTCGTGAGAGGAATCGCGAGCGGCCGGTGCTGGCGGAGGCGACGGCGGCCTGGAGCCGGGAGACGGCGTCGGCGACGCGGCCCGAGGCCAGCAGCGCGCGCGCCTCCTCCTCCAGGGCAGGTCCGTTTCCGGAGTTGGACGCTTCCACCGCGAGCGACAGCGGCGGCAGCGACAGCGCCACGGGCGCGTGGCCCGGAGCACCGGCGGTGGGGGAGGCCGCGGGGGCGCCCGCGGGGAGCACCTCCGCGCGCAGCCAGGCGCGGGTGGCCTCGTCGGTGAGGGGCGCGCCGTTGGTGGCGAGCAGCTCCTCCACGCCGGGCATGCGCCGCAGCTGGATGCCCAGCTCCTGCAGCAGCGTGGCGTGGGCGGCGGCGTGGGACTCGCCCAGGCCCGTCAGCGCGGTGGCGCTGAAGCGGTGCAGGCCCAGCGCGAAGCGGTGCTGGCCCAGCGCGGACTCGGACTCGTCCAAGAGGTCGGCCCAGCGCTGGTTCGTCTCCAGCGTCTGGAGCTTGCCGCGCAGCGGCTCCGGCAGCGGCTGCAGCGAGGTGCGGCCATTGGCGCCCGCGGCGGGCGGGCGGGTGAGGTGCAGCCACAGGCCCTGGCGCTGCAGCCGGTAGGGCAGGGGGTCGGCGGGACTCACCCGGCGCAGCGCTCCGGCCGCGCCCAGCAGCGCGGTGCCCACGGTGCGCAGGAAGTCGGTGACGGCCTCCGCGTTGGACAGGTCCGGCGTCGCGGGGAGCGTCGGCAGGGGCGGCACGTCCACGGGCGCGGCGGCCGGAGCGGCCTTCGCCGCGGGCGCGGCCTTCACGGGCGCGGGGGCCGCGGGCGCGGCGCTCGCGGGAGGCTGCGTGGGGGCGGGCTCGGCCTGCTGGGGCGCGGGCTCGGCCTGGGGCGGGGGCGGGGGCTCCGGCGCGGGCTCGGGCTCGGGAAGCCCCGCGCGCAGCCGGGCGATGGCGTCCTGGAGCGGACCGAAGGCGGGGGCGGAGTCCGCGAAGCGCTCGCGGGACAGCTGGGACAGCCGCTTCACCGCGAGGGCGAGCGCGTCCACGGAGTCGGCCGTCACCGCGCCCTGGTCCACCGAGGGGAGGATGCGGCCCAGCCGCTCCACGAACCAGCCGACGGCGTTGGCCCGGCCGCGCAGCCGCTTCAGCTCCGGGAAGAGGTCCGGCCAGTACCGCTCCGTCACCTCGGCGAGGAGGGTGGCCCCGGTGGCGGCGCCGTCCACGCCCTGGGTGACGTACATGCCGTAGGCCAGGTACGAGGCGAGCCACAGGTCCTTGGTGGTGCCCTTGAGCAGCTCGCCGGCGCCCTCGACGACGGCGTCCCAGCGCACGGCCTTGCTGGCGGGGGACTCGAGCTTGGCCACCTCCGTGGCCACGGCCTCGTAGGCCGGCTCGTGCTTCGCCTGCACGCCGGCGGGAGCGGCACCGGGCACGGGCTCGGCCCAGGGACGGGCGCGCTCGCGAAGCTCTTCGAGGGTGGGCGGCATAGGAGGAATGGGCGGGCTCACGGAGCCAGCGCGCGCAGCAGCTGCTCGAGGGTGGTGGACGGTGTGTCGATGACCTGGCGCGCGGCGGGCCGGAAGCCCTTGCGCGCGTTGTCGATGGCGGCGGGGCGCTCGGTGCGCAGCGGCCACACCTGGGCGCCGGGGCGGCCGGGCTGGGCCAGGGACAGGAAGAGGGCGGGGGTGGCCGCGCCCAGGCTGAGCAGCAGCCGGGGCCGCTCCCCCTCGGACCAGAAGAAGGCGGGAGGCTGGTGGGGCCAGCGCAGCAGGCGCGCGGACAGCTCCAGCCACGCCACCGGGCCCACGCTCGCGGCGAGGGGACAGTCCAGCGCCACGCCCGCGGGGGACTGCTCGCGGCCGCGCTCCCCCATGCAGGCGGTGAGGAAGGTGTGCAGCGCGTAGTAGTGCCCGCCGTCCGGCGCGCCCTCCGTCACCGGGGCGAGCAGGTCCTTCATGCGGTGCTCCGCCAGCGCGGTGTCACGCAGGCGCTTCGCCACGCTGAAGTCCCCCGGCCCGGGCAAAGGCAGCGAGGCCGTGCGCTCCAGCAGCCGCGGAACGTCCACCTCGGCCGCCGTGCGCGCCAGCTCACCCGCCGCGCGCAGGAAGGGCTGGAAGGCCTCTGGCGTGAGGGCATAGCGCGGCGCGGTGTCCGCCGAGGCCACCTCGGTGAAGACGGCGAGCGGGAAGGCCCGCCCCACGCTGTCCTGGCTGGGCGTCATCAGCCCCACCAGCGCCTGCTTCTGGCCCGGCCCGGTGAAGACGAAGGAGATGGGCTCCGAGGGCAGGTCCACCCGGGCCCGCCGCGCACGCTCCACGCCCTCCTCCATCCAGCCGTAGAGCTGGAGGGCCAGGGGCGTGGCCGCGTTGAGCTTCACGAACTCGGCCTGGCGAGGCGTCTTTCCCAGCAGGCCGATGCGCTGCGACTGCGCCGTCATGTCAGGGAGTTCCCTCCGCCGCCACGGCCTGGAGCGCGCAGCCGACCTTCTTGCGCGAGATGCCCGCGGGCGGCTGCAGCCCCGGATCCCTGAAGATGGCCAGCAGCTTGGAGGTGTTGCCCGCCTGCCCGAAGAAGGGGTTGGAGGTGCGCTCGGGGCGGAAGTCGATGGAGACCATCGCCCCACCCATCTCCTCGATTTCCCACGTGGCGGTGAAGTAGCGGCCGTCCGGGCTGGGCTCGATGCGCTTCACGCGCTCCAGCAGGCGGAACAGGCCCCACTCACCCTCGGCCTCCAGCGCCGTCTCCGTGGCGCCGTCGGCGCTCTGCACGAGGATGCGCGCGCCGAGCTTGCCGGCCTGGCCGGGCCAGATCATCGGCTTCCACAGCGTGTCCGGGCCGTTGCGGTACGTCTCGTCCGCGCCGTCCAGCGTGAAGGTGATGGAGGAGATCTGCGACGCGGTGCCGTCCGCGGAGACGCCCGGGCGCAGGCGGACCTGGAAGCGCACCAGCGGGTCGACGGTGTCGCCGCCGGGGAAGAGCGTGGACGCGAGCGCGTTCGTCCGCGTCAGGAAGTTGAGCAGCTCCGGCCGGTACATGGCGCCGCCCGACGAGGTGAACTCGAAGGTGCGGCCGGTGGCCACCACGTCCTCCAGCAGCTGCTCCTTGACGAACCTGCGGACGATGCCGCCCTCGGGCCGCAGGAACTCGGCGACCTCCGGCAGGGGCGCGTCCTTCTGCGACGTGCGGTCGAACGGGTAGAGGCCCTTGAAGGTGTGCTGCCACGGCGTCACCACCTGGTCGCAGAACAGCTTGCTCTTGCCGTCCGCCACGCCCTCGAACACCACCGAGCGCATCTCCTGGAAGGGCGGCAGCAGCAGCAGCTCGAAGATGGCCACGTTGTCCGACTGCTTGCGCACCGTCGCCAGCACGTCCGAGCGGGTGGTCTCGATCTTGTCCAGCAGCAGGCCCGCCTCGGCCGGCTTGTCCTTCACCGCCAGCAGCGTGGCCTGGACCTTCTCGAGGTGCTCCTCGAAGTTCTTCAGCTCGGTCAGCTCCTCCTCGCCGTCATCCGTCTTGTAGGTCTGCGTGTAGAAGCGGATGAGCGAGTTGAACTCCCGCTCCAGGTCCCGGGTGGTTATCTCCTGGGCACCCGAGGGCGAGTTGGGGTCGATGAGCTCGCGCCTCGCCACCAGCGTCTCTTCCGGCTTGGCCCCGAAGAACTCCTTGACGGCCTGGAGCTTGCCGCCGGCGGCCTTCGCCACCTCGGTGTCCCGCTTGTCCAGCTGCACGTTGTAGGTGAGCGCCTTGAACAGCTTGCCGTAGGGCTTGGGCTGGCCCCGCGTCAGGTTGGTGAGCAGGCTCTCCATCTGCGTGAGGTTCTCCGGCGCCTGCACCCGGATGGAGCTGAGGAAGTCCTTCCACTCCTGGATGTACGTCTCGAAGTAGCGCGTGCGCAGCTCGCGGCGCGACTCCACCGCGTCCACCTTCTCGTCGCGGTCCAGCACCCAGGACTGCTGGTCCTGGAAGGCCAGCTCCAGCCGCTGGCGGATGACCTGGTCATAGGCGTGGCGGGTGAAGGCGCCGCGCACCCGCTGGCTGGCGTTCATCTGGGGCACCGCGCCCACCAGCTGCTCCAGCGTCACGTCCGGGAACTCGTTGCTGACGTTGGCCACCAGCTGCGCCAGCTCCAGGCGCACCAGGGGCACGTTGTTGAGGGAGCGGCGCGCGGCGAAGATGACACCCTTCTCGCGCGCGAAGGCGATGCGCTGCTCGCGCAAGGGCTTCTGCTCCTCCGGCAGCATCTGCTCGTTGGCGAGCATGCGCAGGTACGTGGACGCGTGGTTCTCCACCGCCCGCTCGTCCACCGTGTCGCCCCGCACCCGCTTCCAGTGGCTGACAATCTGCTGCACGAGCCACTTCTGCTGCGTCTCGTCCAGCTCCGGCTCGCGCGGGTCTCTGGGCGTCGTCACCAGCAGGTACAGCTTCAGGTCGTCGAAGTACTGGCGGTACGCGTCGAAGTGCTTGCTGTAGTCGGACTCGTTGCGCACCGTGAGCAGGTCCGGGTTCTTCCCGAAGGCCTCCAGCCGCTGCTGGGTGAGCTCGAACTGCTTGCCCAGCAGCACCCGGCGCAGGGCCGCGTTGTAGAACTGGCGCGCCTGGGGCAGCAGCTTGTCACCCTGGTACAGGCCGAAGCGCATCCACAGCGGGGCGCCCTTCTCCTCGTACTCGGTCAGCTCCTGGAGCCGGTTGCGCAGGGGCAGCAGGTCTCCCACGCGGTGGATGTCGTCGCGCGGGTCCAGATTCACGTCGGTGATGGCCTTGGTGACGGCCTCCGCCATGGCGCGGTTCTGGAAGTACGACAGCGTGGGCAGCGACAGCAGCAGCGCGGTGGCGGCCATGGCGGCGCTGGCGAGCACCATGCGCTGCCGGCGCACCCTCGCTTCCTCCAGCGAGCTGCGCACCGCCATCTGCTGGTCCTGGAACATCACCTTGGTGAAGACGTCCCAGAGGAAGTAGCTGCGCCCTTCCGTGGCCCCTTCCGTCTGCGCCCGGCCATTGGTGCTGCCGAACAGCTCCGACGCGGACGGGGACACCTTGTCCACCGCGCGCACGTCCTGGGTGCCGCTGTTGAAGTACAGGCCGCGGAAGACGGGCGTGTCCTGGAACACGTTCTCCAGGAAGAGCGGCTGGAGGAACTCGGAGAGGTTCTTCCGGAGCGCGTCGAACTTCTGCGGGAAGCCGTAGATGTTCTCGCGCGTCTCCAGCCGGCGCTCCTGGCCCAGCCGGCGCAGGCTGCGCTGCTCCAGCACGGAGAGCATCTCGTCGAAGCGCTCGCGGAACAGGTCCGTGCTCGCCTCGCGCTGCTGCTCCACCGGCACCGTGAAGCCCCAGATCTGCCCGCGCTCCACGCGCGACAAATCGGAGAACATCTCCACGAACCCGGGCAGCAGGTCGCACTTCGTAATCATCACGTACACCGGCACCAGCATCTTCAGCCGGGTGGTGATTTCATCCAGGCGCTCGCGGATGGTCTGCCCCATCTCGCCCACGGCCTGCGGGTCCGCGTTCATCAGCTCGCTGACGCTGATGGCCACGATGAGGCCGTTGATGGGACGGCTGGGGCGGTGCTTGGCCACCGTGTCGAGGAAGGCCAGCCACTCGGGCCGGTCCTCTTCCGCGCTGGTGTAGCGGCCCGCCGTGTCGAGGATGACGGCCTCGTTGGTGAGCCACCAGTCGCAGTTGCGCGTGCCGCCCACGCCGCGCACGCCGCCGCGCGCGGAGAGGTAGGGGAACTTCAGCCCGGAGTTGCGCAGCGCGGTGCTCTTGCCCGCGCCCGGGGGGCCGACGATGAGGTACCAGGGCAGCACCGCCAGCGCGTCCTTGCCGCCGCGCGCCAGCTTGGAGGTCTTCAGCGCCTCCACCGCCTTGGTGAACTCGCCCTGCATGGCCTTGATTTCGGGCTGCAGGTCCGGCCGCACGGTGGCGGCCTGCTCGTCCGCCTGCGTCGCCAGCGCGCCCTCCAGCTTCTTGGCCGCGGCGCGCGCGCGCAGGCGCTTCACCAGCCACACCACGCCCATGGCCAGCAGGCCCGCCAGCGCGGCGATGAGGGCCGCCTGCTGCGGGGTGTAGCCCAGGTAGCTCAGCAGGGCGAAGGTGGGTGCGCCAATGCCCAGCAGTGGCAGCAGGTACGCCATCATTGCTCACCCCCCGGGGCGGAAGTCGCGCTCGCGCCGGTGTTCGTCGTGTTCCGGGCCGCATGGACGTCGATGCGGCTCTTGAACTCGTCCAGCGTATCGTTGAGGAAGAACTGCAGGACGCCGTAGAAGAGCACCGCCACCACCAGCGCTCCGGCGGAGATGGCCAGCATCGAGGCCTTCTTGCGCTTGGACATCAGCGACTCGGTGGGGCGCTCGCCGTGGGGCGACAGCACGTCGAAGTCGAAGGGCCGCGCGCGCTCCAGGTCCTTCTGCACCGTGTCGATGAGCGTCATCAGCTCCAGCTCGCCGCCGCGGATGCGGTAGCGGCCCTGGAAGCCGAAGAGCATGCACAGGTAGTAGACCTGCAGCACCTCGGCGCGGTGCGGGTCCTTGCGCACGGAGTTGAGGCGGGCGAAGAAGCCGTCACCGGCGACGTTCTCGTTGAAGTAGTGGAGCTGCAGCGGGTTGGAGCTCCAGAACTGGCGGTACTCCTCCGGCCGGCCGAGGACGACCTCGTCGATGAGGGCCACCATCGCGTACGCCATGTCCTGGGCGTCCTGATGGCTGAAGCCCAGCACGGCCGCGCGCCGCAGCATCTCGTCCACCACGCCGCGCAGGCGGTGGTGCAGCGTCTCCGGCGGGGGGACGGCCGCCGCTTCCGAGCCGCGCAGGTGAATCGCGGCGTCGAAACAATCCTTCGTGGCTTCAGTGACTCGGTCCATGGGCGGGCTTTAGCGATTGGCGGTGGGGACGGCGAGCAGCTCCACGGTGGTGCGGCTCACGTCAAAAGGCTGGGGCAGGTAGAGCGCGAGGTTCCGGTCGCGCATCACGTTGCGCCAGTAGCCGTCATTCATGGACAGGCTGAAGTAGACGGTGCCCGGCTGCACCGGGACTTCCGGCGGCGGGCGGTACGTCACCGCCAGCGGCACGCCTGGCGCGGCGGCCTGCAGGAGCGAGCGGATGTCGTCCCAGGCGGCCACCTTGGACAGCTTGGGCAGCTGCTCCGCCACCGTGCGCTCCGGCAGCTCGCTGCGCACGGCCAGGAGGAACTGGCCGCAGCGCTCCAGCCGCTCGTCCTCCAGCCGCCCGCGGAACATGCCGTCCGTGCCCGCCGACAGGTCCACCGTCAGGCACTGCTCCAGCGCCACCGAGCGCATCAGGTCGGAGATGCGGCGGAACAGCTCTTCGTAGGTGGCGCGCAGGTTGGTGAACTGGAAGGACGGCAGCGTGGACGGGTCCGCGCTGGCGGAGAAGGTGCACAGCTGCCCCGCCGTCTGCACCAGCGTGAGGTACAAGTCGCGCGGCCGCAGGTTGCCCGCGTCCAGCGCGTGCTGGAGGTAGGGGATGGTGCCGTTGAGCGCGTTGAGCTCGAGGAAGAGCGTCACGTCGCCCGCGGTGAACTCCAGTGCGGACGCGTCCCGGTGCCGGCGGCGCGAGGACAGCTGGCGCTGCTTGGACACCATCAGCCGCAGCAGCGTGCGCACCTCGCCCATGATGAAGGGCGACGCGTCGATGCGCAGGCACGGGGGGATGTACGACTCGACGAGCGTGAGGTTGCCGGACTTGTCGCGCGCCAGCTCGCACAGCTTGATGGCCTCGAAGTCGTCGCGCGGCTCGGTGCCGAACAAGAGCCGCACGTTGCGCTGCGCGAAGGCCACCTGGGAGATGGACGTGGACGCCGTCAAGTCACTGATGGGGCGCGCGGACGGCGTGTAGCGCGGGCTTCCACCCAGCCGCTCCCCGCTGCCGTAGCTCTCCACGCCGCTGCGCTCGCGCGGCACGCCCAGGTACACGTCCAGCGTGCGCTGGGCGGGCGGGAAGTAGCCCTCCGCGGGCCGCGCGGGCGGGGCCTCGGCGTCACCGGACTCGAAGGAGACGGGCAGCCCGTCCGGGAGCACGCCCACGAAGCGCGACAGCTGCACCTGGCCGGCGCGCAGCGCCTCCATGTCCAGCTCCAGGGCCACCACGCCCCAGGGGTACGGCTCCATCGCCGCCAGGCGCACGTCCAGGAGCTGCTCGTGGTACAGGTCCTGCTGCTGGAGGTGGTGGGGGCTCATGAACATGCCCTCGGACCACACGACACGCTGAACCGATTTCATACGCCTCTCCGCGGCGACACCCGGTCGCCCGCGCTGGGTGGGATTCTCGGCTCCGGCGCCCGGGTGACGGGGCGGAGCATCAAGTCAATCTGGTAGCCCTGCAGCCGGTAGCGGAAGACCTCGTCCTCCGGCTTCGGCGTGCCCTGGTCTCCGGCGGGGCGCTCCACGCAGCGCTTCTCCTCCACCGGCGCCAGCACCGCCACCGTGCGCCACGAGTAGCCCAGCGGCTGCCGGAAGTGCCCCATGGCCAGCACGAAGCGCGCCTTCGGATCTCTCTGCACCCAGCGCGTCACCTGGCGGCCCGGCGGCACCACCACCTCGGCCACCTGCAGCAGGTCCTCCTTGAGGAGCTCCTCGGGCTTGCCCCACAAATCCTTGAAGCCCGCGCGCTCCAGCCGGACGCTGTCCTTGAGCTGGACGATCTGCACCACCGTGGGCAGCGAGCGTCCCTTCGCATCCGGGTTGAGCTGCTCCGACGCGTCCACCACCACCTGGAAGGGCGGGGGCGTCTCACAGGCCTGGGGCACGCGCTTCGCGCAGCCCACACTCCCGCTCATCATGAGCGCGAGCGCAGCGACCACACCCCACCGATGACACCGGCCGGCAACCTTCACCGCACCGGCGCCAGTGTGTCTTAGCGCCAACATCCGGATTCCTTGCAAAGAGCGCCCGTAACACCAAGCGGTTACGTGCGAAGCGTAAACTGCCAGACAGGACGGACTGGTTTCAAGCCACCCCCCACCAGACCGCCTGCCTGCTCCTAGTTTTCGGAGATCTTCGAGCCCTTGATGATGACGTCACCGCTGGCGGTGACCTCAATCTTGGCGCCCTTGATGACGACGTCTCCGTTCTTCTTCACCTGCAGGGTGGCGGAGCCGACCTTGAGGGTGAACTGCTCCTGCGCGACGAGGGAGATTTCCTTCGCGGACAGGGTGTAGGCGTCCTTGACGGCGTGGTTCACCTTGCCGCCCACGCTGACCAGCAGGTCCTTCTCCACCTTGAGCGTGCGGGACTTGCCGACCTCCTCCGACAGGTCCCCACCGACCTGGAGGGTGCGCGAGCCTTTGACAGTCTCGGACTTCTTGGCGCCGACGACTTCGACCTTGGCGCCGCCGACCTGCTCGGACTTGAGGCCACCGACGAGCTCGTTGAAGGCGGCGCCCACGGTGACGGCGAGCGCGCCGCCGACGTTGAGCATCTTCCCCAGGCCGACCGTCTCCGCGGAGGCCATGGCCACGGTGAGGCTCTGGTTGCCGCTGACGCTGATGGACTGGTCGCCCGCGACGGCCTCGGTGTGGTTGCCGGCCACGGTGGTGGAGCGGTTGCCGGTGACGGCCAGCGTCTGGTTGCCGGAGATGGTGCTGTCGTCGTTCTTCTTCACCGTGAGGGCCTGGTTGCCCTCGATGGTGCGCGTGCGGTCCTTCTTCACCAGCAGGGTCTCGTTGCCGCGGACCTCCTGCGTCTTGTCGTTCTCCACGACGATGTTGAAGTCCTTCTGCGCGTGCAGATAGACGAGCTCGGAGCCGGCGGCGTCCTCGAAGCGCAGCTCGTTGGAGCCGTCTCCGCCGGGGCTGGAGCTGGAGCGCAGGGTGCTCTGCGTCTTGCTGCCGGGCAGGTCGATGGGCGTCGGGTTCTGTCCGTTGTAGACGCTGCCGGTGACGATGGGCCGGTCCGGGTCGCCCTCGAGGAACTCCACCACGACTTCATGGCCGATGCGCGGCAGGTACAGCGCGCCCCAGCCCGGGCCCGCCCAGGCCTGGCTGACGCGAATCCAGCAGGAGGCCTTGTCGTCCTTCTTGCCCTCGCGGTCCCAGTGGAACTGGACCTTGATGCGGCCGTGCTCGTCGGTGTGGATTTCCTCGCCCGCGGGGCCCACCACCATGGCCGTCTGCGCGCCGGGAATCACCGGGCGGGGCGTCACGCGCGGCGGGCGGAAGGGCACCTCGGCGGGTTGGCAGAGGAACTCGTTGCGGTAGCCCTCGCGGCTGCGCAGCGAGCCCTGCTCGATGCTCAGCGCCTCGGACTGGTGGCCCACGTGCCGGACGGACACCGGCAGGTACTTGCGGTTGAGGGCCGCGTCGGGGTGCTCGGCCAGCTCGAAGGAGTGGCCCACGCAGACGCGGCGGCTGTAGCTGGCGCCCGTCACCGTCTCCGCGCGGGCGCGCAGCTCCTCCAGGCGCACCTTGGCGAGGCTGCGGCCGGAGCCGGGCTCCTCGTAGCGGCCCGGGTAGTCGTAGATTTCGAGCGCCGTCTCGCCGCCCTCGGCCTCGGACACGGCGCCCAGGTCCTGCGAGGGGCGCAGGAAGTTGTAGTCGCGCAGCGCCACGGCGCCCGGCTGCACCTCGGTGCGCGCCACCAGCTCGTGCACGTACTCCTCCGAGGCCACCATGTGGCTGCGCTCGCGGAAGACGAGCTGGGGCTCGCCCTGCATGGCGGGGTTGGCGGAGGCGCCGTCACCCAGCACCATCATGTGCGCGTCCTCGCCGTGCTCGAAGAAGTAGAAGATGCCCTCCTCCTCGAGGAGGCGCGAGACGAAGTCCAGGTCGGACTCGCGGTACTGCACGCAGTAGTCCCGCTTCGGGTACGAGCCGTTGAGGGCCAGCCGGTGCTCCACCTTCGCCTCGTCCAGCACCTTGTGGACGATTTGAGGGACGGTCAGCTCCTGGTAGATGCGGCTCTTCTTCCGGTGGCGCAGCGTCCACAGCCGGGGCACCACGGTGGCGCGGTAGCGCCGGCGCTCCGGGCCGCTGCCCTCGTCCCAGCGGGACATGCGCGAAACGATGCCATGGAAGAAGCGCGCGGTGCCGTCGCCCAGCATGATGGTGAGGCGCGCGTCCTTGCCCAAGAGCGACTTCTCCTCCACCTCCACGTCGGGCCGGGCGGCCAGGGCCACCTCCACCGCGTAGGGCTGCGACAGCGTCTCCTCCGCCTCGAAGCCGAGGACGGCCAGCTCTCCGGAGGTGAAGGGCCCTGCCTGGAACTCGAACTCGGCCTGATTGGCGAGCAAGGCGGCGTTCGCGATCATTTTTGAGCCCCCGGCGCAAGGCCCCGCCAGGACGACGGAACCCGTGAGTGGTGCGGCAGCATGCCACGAATTGGACTATCAGGGAGGGCTGACGCGAAATTTTCATTGCAGTCGTGACGGGTGCGCGCAGCAAGCAGGCAAATTCGTGCGGGGCCATCCGGCTGGAGTCGGGATTCGGTGTAGAGTGGAAAAGGGGGGCCGGCTTGAAAACGCGGGTAGCTCCGGGATACCCAGACGGCTTCCACCCGGGAGAACCATGAGAAGAAGAGAGCTCCTGCACCGAGGGCTCGCGCTGGCACTGGCGCTGACGTCCACGGCCGCTGCCGCGCAGAGCGCCTTTCCCAGCTTCGAGCTGGAGCGGCTGGAATTGAATCCCGGGGGGGAGGGCTCGCTGCTGGTGGGCATGGGTGAGCTGCTGCAGGAGGGCGACCTGCGCTTCTCCGCGGTGGCGCACTACGCGCACAACCCGCTGCTGCTGGACCTGGATGGCCAGTCCCTGCGAATCGTCGGGAGCCGCGCCACCGCCCACCTCGCGGTGGGCTACGCGCCGCTGAGCTGGCTGCAGGTGGGGCTCCAGATTCCGGTGCTGTACCAGTCCACCGGGACGGAGGTGGAGACGGAAGGGTACCTGCGTCCCACGTCCTTCGGCCTGGGCACGCCCACCGCGTCGGTGCGCGCGGGGCTGCTCACGCAGGACGACAAGGGCGGCGTGGACCTGGCGCTGGAGCTGGCGGTGGGGATGCCCCTGGGCAGCGCGACCGCGCTGGCGAGGGACCCGGACCAGTGGCGCCTGTCGCCGAAGGTGATGGTGGGACGGCGCTTCGGGTTTTTGCGCGCCGGTGTGGAGGTGGGCTTCCTGCAGCGGCCCGAGCGGGCCCTGACGCCCCGGGTGGACCCGGAGGATGTGATTGGCAACGAGCTGCGCCTGGGCGCGGCGCTCGCCACGACGGGCCGGCGGCTGCGCTGGGAGGTGAACGTGCGCGGCATGCTGCCCTTGACGAGCCAGCCGGGCGCGGCGGAGGTCTTGCCGGGCATGCGCTATCTCGTGAATCCCTCGCTGGAGGTCTTCGCGCTCGTGGGCGTGGGCGTGGGCTCGGCGCCGGGCACGCCGCTGTTCCGGGCCATGGTGGGTGGTGCCTTCGGAAACGTGACGCCGCACCGCGGGCCGGGTGAGTCCTCGGTGAACTGCGAGCCGGGCCTGCCGCACACCATGGAGGAGTGCCCGGACATGGACGAGGACCACGACGGGGTGCGCAACTCCGTGGACCGCTGCCCCACCGAGCCGGGCGACATCGCGCGCAGCGGCTGCTCCGCCAAGGACACGGACAGCGACGGCGTCGAGGACACGCTGGACGGCTGCCCGTTCGAGCCCGGCCTGGTGGCGAACCAGGGCTGCGCCGTGCAGGACGCGGACAAGGACGAGACGCCGGACGACAGCGACAGCTGCCCGTCCGAGGCGGGACCCGCGGACAACCGCGGCTGCCCGGTGCGCGACGCGGACAAGGACGGCATCGACAACGACAAGGACGCGTGCCCCAACGAGTTCGGCCCGCCCGAGCGCGACGGCTGCCCCGAGCGCGACACGGACAAGGACACCGTGCCCAACCGCATCGACAGCTGTGCGAACGAGCCTGGCACCGTGAAGAACTTCGGGTGCCCGCAGCAAATCCAGCCGCTGGTGGAGCTCAAGCGCGACCGCCTGCTCTTGACGGGCAAGGTGTACTTCGACCCCGGCCAGATTCGCCTGCAGGCCCGCTCGCACGAGGTGCTCGACTGGGTGGCGAAGGTCATCAAGGAGCACCCGGAGATGCCGCTGTTCCTCATCGCCGCGCACACGGATGACCGTGGGTTCCCGGATGCGAACCGCCGGCTGTCGCAGGGGCGCGCGGAGTCGGTGCGCCAGTACCTCGTGAACAAGGGCGTCCCGCCCGAGCGGCTGGAGGCCCAGGGCTACGGGCAGAGCCAGCCCGCGGAGAGCAACGCGACCTCCATCGGTCGTGAGAACAACCGCCGCGTGGAGTTCCTGATTGTGGACCCGCAGGGTGACAAGGCGGGGGCCCCCCGATGAGGCCAGGAAAGAACAGGCTTATGAGAACGTCGCTGACCCATGCATGGGCGGTGGGTGCGTTGTTGCTGGCCACGGTGGCCGCGGCCGAGCCGGACTCCTTCGGCCTCGGCAGCGGGCGGGATGGCGCGCTGAACGTCACGTCCGCGGGCGTGAAGGTCAACGCCGCCGCGCGCGTGACGTCCGCCCTGGGGGCGGGGGCCACCTCCATCCCGGTGGCTTCCACCGCGGGCTTTGGAAACGGGGACCTGGTGCTGGTGCTCCAGGCCCTCGGGACGGGCGGCGCCGACGTGTCTGTTGCCGGCGAGCGCCGGGGCCAGCCCGCCGGGCGCTGGGAGCTGGCCCGCGTGGCCACGGTGAGCAGCCGGACGCTGAACCTCACGCGGCCGCTGGTGGAGTTCTTCGAGGCCCAGGGCACCCAGGTGCTCCGCGTCCCCGAGTACACCGACGTCACCATCGCTCGCGGCGGCAGCCTCGTCGCGGAGCCGTGGAACGGTGAGACGGGCGGCGTGGTGGTCTTCCTGGCCACGGGCACCGTGAAGAACCAGGGCCTCATCGACGCGCGCGGCGCGGGCTTCCGTGGCGGCGCGTACGTGCGCGACTGGAGCAACGCGGCGGGGTGCGGAACGCTGAGCCTGGTGGGACCGGGCGGCGCGCAGCGCGGAGAGAGCGTGGCGCCCGCGATGAACGCACTCCCGCTGGTGACGGGCCGTGACAACGACGCCAACGGTGGCGGCGGTGGCGTGTGCCGGCAGTCCGGTGGTGGCGGTGGCGGTCATGGCGGCGTGGGAGGGCAGGGCGGCAGGACGGCGCCTGACGACGGCGCGCGCGACGTGGGCGGCCTGGGCGGCGCCGTGTCCGGGCAGTCGCTTCAGGAGCGGCTCACCTTTGGCGGTGGTGGCGGCGCAGGGCACGGACTGGCGGACCCTCCGGGGCCGGATGGCGGTCGCGGTGGCGGCATCATCTTCGTGCGGGCCTCGCGGCTCGTCGGCGGCGGCCGGCTGGATGCCTCGGGTGAGGCGGGCGGCAGCTCCATCAATGACGGCGCGGGTGGCGGTGGTGCCGGTGGCAGCATCGCTGTTCGCGTCGCCGGGACGGCGTCGTGCGGGGAGCTCCTGGCCCAGGGTGGCAGGGGCGGGGACAGCACCGGGCGGGCGCTGAGGGCTCCCGGTGGGGGCGGCGGTGGGGGTCGCGTGCTGCTCCAGGCGGAGACGGGCTCGAGCTGTGAGGCGCGGGTGGCGCCGGGGCTCGCCGGCGGCGCGGTGGATGGCGGCTCGAACGGGGCCACGCCCACGGCGGTGGATGACAAGCGCTTCCAGGGCGTGGTGGAGCGGCTCGAGGGCGGCTTCCGCGTTCCTCCCGCGCCGGTGCTGGTGCTGCCGGCGGAGGGGGCGCTGCTGCCCACCGCGCAGCCGCTGTTCTCCGGAACGGCGCGGCCGGGTGACGAGGTCATCGTCTTCGTGAATGGTGACGCGCTGGGACGGACGCGCGCGGATGCCACCGGTGCCTGGGCCTTCGTGCCCGACGTCCGGCTCGCCGAGACGCCGCACCGGGCCTCCGCGGTGGTGGTGGAGTCCGGTGCCCAGGGCCCGCGCACCGAGGAGCGCATGTTCTCCGTGGACGTGACGGCCCCCGAGACGTCGGTTGGCCGGGCGCAGGGCCTGTCGTCCTTTGGAGAGGCCACGCTCGAGTTCAGCGCCACCGAGCCGGGCGTCACGTACCAGTGCAGCGTGGACCGCGGGCCCTTCAATCCCTGCCGGCCTCCCTATCGGATGACGGGGCTGGCGGACGGCAGGCACACGCTTCGGGTCCGCGCCCGGGATGGTGCGGGCAACGTGGACCTGTCGCCCGCGGTGTTTGACTTCGACCCGAATGCGGTGCCTGGCGTGCCGGTCATCACCGCTCCGACCAATAGGGCGGTGTTGACGGACGCCACCCCGACCATCAACGGTACGACCGAAAACAACTCGACGGTGCGCATCTACATCGACGACAGCTTCGTGGCTCAAGTGGACGAGACCGGAGGGGGGAACTGGACGTTCACACCGACCACGGCGCTCGCCCAGGGTGCCCACTCCGTCCGTGCCACGGCCACGAATCTTGATGGCACCAGCGTTTCGACCGCCGCCCGCCTCTTCTCGGTGGACTCCGAAATCCCGCCGACTCCTGCCGTGACCTTTCCGTCCCCAAGCCAGACGCTGAACACCGCCACGCCGACCTTCAAGGGGACCTTCACCGCGCCGGACCCGGGGATCCGGGTGCTGCTATCCATCAGCGGCGCGGCTGAGGTGGAGGCCCAGTTGGAGCCCTCCGGAAACTGGTCCTACACGCCCACCGCCGATCTGGCCCAGGGGGCGCGTACCTTGGTGGTCCGTGCCGTGGATGTCGCCGGGAATGCGAGTCCTCCGACGACGTCGCGCTCCTTCACCATCGACTCCGTGGCGCCCCCCGTTCCGGTGCTGCTGACTCCCGCGTCCGGGGCGCTGCTGACCACCCTGCGGCCCGTCTACAGTGGGACGTTGGGCACGGGAGCCACTACCGTCGAAGTGTACGTGGACGACGTGCGGGTGTCGGGAACGCCCACGGTGAGCGGCAGCAACTGGACGCTCACGCAGCCCACCGATCTGACGCAGGAACTGCACTGGGTGCGAGTGCTGGCAAAGGACGCTGCGGGCAACGCCAGCGCCTTCTCAGCGACGCACACCTTCACCATCGACCGCACCGCGCCGGGGGCACCGGTGGTGATCGCTCCCATGAGTAGCGTACCCCTCAACACCACCGTAGTGACGGTGCGGGGCACGGCGGAGGCGGGGTCCATCGTCTCCATCACCCTGGACACCCAGCCTCAGGGGACCGCGGTCGTCAACGCCCAGCAGGTGTGGAGCTTCGTGATTCCGCAGTCCGTCTCCGAGGCCACCCACACGCTCGTGGCGCAGGCACGCGACGCGGCCGGCAATGCCAGCGGAGACACCACGGTCTCCTTCTCCGTGGACGTCACGCCACCCCAGACCACCATCTCCGCGTCGCCGCCCAATCCCAGCAGCGACACGACGCCCACCTTCACGTTCACCTCGGAGGCGGGGGCCCGGTTCGAGTGCAGCCTGGACGGAGGCAACTACGGTAACTGCTCCGCCTCCTATACGCTCACGGTCGCCGAGGGTCAGCGCACCCTGCTCGTGCGCGCCGTGGATAATGCGAACAACGTGGACCCCACGCCCGCCGTCCACACCTGGCGCGTGGACACCACCGCCCCGGCGGTGCCGGCCATCGACGAGCCCGATGACGACGACTTCGTGAACACGGCGACGCCGCTCATCACCGGAACAGGAGAGGTCGGAGCCACCATCGTCGTGCGCATCGACAACACGGACCAGGCGACGACCCCGGTGGTGGACTCCGCCGGCAGCTGGCAGCTGCGGCTCGCCACCGCGCTGACCCCTGGCGGTCACAATGTCAGGGCGAGGGCCCGGGACGCCGCGAGCAATGAGAGCGCGGACTCCATCACCCACGACTTCACGGTGGATACGTCCGTGCCGGTTACGAGCATCGACACCGGCCCCGAGCCCCAGACCAACCTGCTCAATGCCTCCTTCGACCTGAGTGCTTCGGAGTCCCCCGTCACCTACGAGTGCAGCCTGGATGGCGCTGCCTTCGCCGCGTGCAGCGACCCCCATGTCATCACCGTGAGCGAGGGGGCCCACGTGATGAGGGTCCGCGCGAAGGACCGCGCGGACAACACGGATGCCACGCCGGCGGAGCACCGCTGGAGCGTGGACCAGTCCCCCGTCAGCACCTTCATCGAGGCGGGGCCGGCGTCCATCACCAACGACCCCGTCGCCGTGTTCCGGTTCGCCTCCAACAAGTCCGGGGTGACGTTCCGGTGCGTGCTCAACAACGGCACCGAGTTCACCTGCCCGGCGAACTACTCGGTGACCGTCGATGACCGTCCCCATCGGCTGGAGGTGGTGGCGGTCGACGGCGCGGGCAACCGGGATGCCTCTGCCGCCGTGGCCATCTGGGTGGTGGACACGGGCACTCCCAGTGCTCCGGCCATCACCGTGCCCGCGACGAATGGGACCCGGTCGACGCTCAACACCCCGACGATTGAGGGCACGGCCGAGGCGAACAGCTACGTCACCGTCATTCTGGGGGGGGTGGAGCAGCCCGAGAAGCCGGTGGGTGCCAACGGCAGTTGGACGTTTACCTTCGCCCCGCTCACGGATGGCACCTACTCGGTGACGGCCCGGGTGCGGGATGCCGCTGGAAACGTGAGCGCGGTGAGCGGCGTGCGCACCTTCATCGTGGACACGAACTCTCCGGAGACTAGCATCGTGAGCGGCCCCGGCACGCTGACTCGGGAGACCCTCGCCACGTTCGTGCTCGACTCGAATGACGACGCCGCGCTGTTCGAGGTCAAGCTCGATGCGGAGACGGTCTTCCGGCGGGTGCTCACTCCCTATGCGGTAACGGTGGGGCAGGGCCAGCACTCGCTGACGGTCCGCGCCGTGGACGAGACGGGCAACGTGGACCCCACCCCGGAGATCTACACTTGGTTCGTGGACAGCGTCGCGCCGGACATCCAGTTCACCAGCACGCCCGTCCGGACGCCTGGGGGACGCACCAACAATCTGACGGCGACCTTTGGCTTTGGTTCGAACGAGCCGGCGGTCGTCTTCGCGTGCAGCCTGGACGGCTCCGCGTTCGCTACGTGCCCCAGCCCGCCCAACTTCGCAGTCACGGACGGTGACCACACCCTGGTGGTTCGCGGCACCGACACGACCGGCAACCAGTCCGCGGACATCTCCTTCAACTGGACCGTGGACTCGAACCTGCCGGGGACGGAGCTCCTCGCTTCTCCTCCGGGCCTCACGAAGTCCTCGTCCGCGACGTTCCGCTTCAGCACGAACAAGGACAACGTCACCTTCGAGTGCGACCTGGATGGCAGGGGCTTCGCGCGATGCGGAAACGTGGTCGATGCGGCGAATCGCATCAGCGAGGCGGTGTTCTCGGGGTTGACCGATGGAGCGCACACCCTGCAGGTGCAGGCGGTGGACAACCTGGGCAACGCGGGCAGTCCGACGGACCTGTTCCGGTGGACGGTGGACCTGCTGACCCCTGAAACCACCCTGTCGCGCGGGCCGGACGCCATGGTGTCCACTCCCGAGGTCTCGTTCGAGGTGCAGACCGAGCAGGGGGCCACGCTGTACTGCAGCTTCGACAACGTGACCTACGACGTGTGCCCCGCGCCGCTCACGTTCACGCTCCAGGACGGCGCCTACACGCTGTACCTGCGCAGCCGGGATGCGGCCCTCAACGACGACCCCACTCCCGCCGAGTCCCGGTGGACCATCGACACCCTCGCGCCGGCCATCCCGGAGATGCTGACGCCCGCGGAGGGCCAGCTGACGAACGTGGGACGGCCTGTCTTCAGCGGGACGGCCGAGCCGAACTCCGGGGTGGTGCTCTTCCTGAATGGGACCCGGGTCCAGTCCATTGACGTGGACTCCGCGGGGAAGTGGAGCTTCGAGCCAGCCCAGAACCTCGGTGACGGCGACTACGAGGTGCAGCTGTTCGGCGTGGATGTGGCGAAGAACACCAGCGAGACCAGCGAGCCGCGGCACTTCACGGTGGACACGGATGCGCCGGAGACGCGTGTGGACGAGAAGCCGGGCGTGCGCATCCGCCTGGGGCGCGCCGCGTTCCGCTTCTCGTCGGACGAGCCCGACGTCAAGTTCGAGTGCGGCTTCAACGGTGAGGACTACGTCGATTGCTCCGCCACCCCCGTCTACGACGAGCTGTTGCAGGGCACGTACACGCTCAAGGTCCGGGCCGTCGACGTTGCTGGAAATCGGGACGGCTCGCCCGAGGTCATCTCGTGGCGCGTCTACCTGGGAGAAGACATGCGGACCAAGGGCGGTGGGCTGAGCTGCGCCACCGCGGGAGGGGAGGGCGGTTCGGCGCTGGCCCTGCTGGGGCTGGGGGGGCTTGCCCTGCTGGCGAGCCGGCGGCGCCGTCGCTGCTGAGCCCCGGGCGGAGTGATGTCGCTCCCCCGGCCGTTCAGGGATTGCGTGCTTGCGTCGGGAGGGGACTTCGGCTAACTGTCCCCCCGCCGTAGCCGGCATGCGGGATTAGCTCAGCTGGATAGAGCGTTGGCCTCCGGAGCCAAAGGCCACAGGTTCGAATCCTGTATCCCGCGCAGAAGACAAGGGCCCGGAGTCAGGAGCGCGTTGCTCCCGACTCCGGGCCTTCGTTTTTTCCGGAGCACCGCCTGACCGCCCTGCGCACGGCCCACCGAGCCCCTGGGCCCGGTGTCGCGGATGCCCTGTCCCACAGTCCCTGCCGGCTCGTATCGGCGTGCTCTTGTGCGCTCCGGAACTGTCCGCTATTCGGGAACGCTTTTCCCGTGGCCCATCAGCGGGCAAGGATTGGAGCGGTATGAAGCAGCGTCTTGGTGTCTATGCGTTGAGTCTGCTGGCAATCGTCGGGGCGTTCGGCTGCGGTGGTGAGACCGAGGAGCCGCCCGGGAACCGGGTGCCTGTGGTCTTCGATGCGCCCGATGCCCCCCAGCGGCTGGCGCTGGTGCCGGGCGACGCCCAGGTGACTGCGTCCTGGCAGGCGCCCGCGCACAACGGCGGCCGGTCCATCCTCAGCTACACCCTGCGCGCGCTGCAGGGGGGGCAGGTGGTCAAGACGGAGACGCTCACCGCGCTGGGGACGACTGTCACGGGCCTGACCAATGGCGCGGAGTACGTCTTCACCGTGGCCGCCACCAACGAAGTGGGTGAGGGCCCCCAGTCCGAGCCCTCGGCGCCCGTGAGGCCGCGAGCCATTCCCGGAGCGCCGCGCGAGGTCACCGCGACGCCGGCGAATCGGTCGGCGACGGTGTCCTGGACGGCGCCGCTGGACACGGGCATGCCCATCACCGGCTACACGGTGCGGGCGCTGTCGGGTGAGACGGTGGTGGCGACGGAGTCCGTGACGGGCACGACGGCCACGCTCACGGGGCTGACCAATGGAACCAGCTACATGGTCACCGTGACGGCGAACAATGCGGTCGTCTCGGGGCCGGCCTCGGCGCCGGTGGCGGTGACGCCCCGCACCGTCCCGGGCGTGCCCACCGTGACGCTCGAGGTGGGCGACGCGACCATCCGCGTGGTGTGGACCCTCGCCGACGACGGTGGCAGCCCGGTGGACCAGTTCATCATCCGGAGATACGTGGGGGAAACCCTGGTCAGGACGTCCTTCGGCGTCCCCGAGGGCTTCAGCCTCATCGTGAACGGGCTGACGAACGGCGAGACTTACTCCTTCACCGTCACAGCCCGGAATGCCGTCGGGACGGGGCCCACCTCGGAGCGTGTCTCCGGGACTCCGCAGCCGCAGCCGGAGCCGTAGGCGCAGGAGGGCAGGGCGTCACGCCTCCGGCCGGGGCTGCTCCTGCGCCGGCAGGTGGAAGCGCACGGTGCGCACGCGCCGGGGCGTGGAGTCGAGCACTTCAATCACCAGGCCGCCCTCGGCCTGGAGCTTCGCCCCCGGCTCGGGGATGGCGCCAGAGAGCGTTGGCCTCCGGAGCCAAAGGCCACAGGTTCGAATCCTGTATCCCGCGCAGAAGACAAGGGCCCGGAGTCAGGTGCGAGTTGCTCCTGAGTCCGGGCCCTCGTTTTTTCCGGAGCGCCGCCGCCTGTCCGCCCTGCTTCCGGCCCAACGCGCCTGCGGTCCGAAATCCTGGATGCCCTGCCGCGAAGTACCTGCGGGGTCGTATCCGGGTGCTCTTGTTTGCGGCGGAAGTGTCCGGTATTCCGGGACGTTTTTCCTCCTGACGCCCATTTCGTGGGCGAGGAGCGAAGCGGTATGACGAATCGTCTAGGTGCGTACACGTTGAGCCTGTTGGTCCTGTTCGGAGCCGTCGGCTGTGGTGACGAGGCCTCCGTGCCTGGTGACAACCGGGTTCCCGTGGCCTTCGACAGGCCTGATGCGCCCACGAAGCTTGTGGTGACGCCTGGGAACTCGCAGGTCACGGTGTCCTGGACGCCTCCCGCCTATTACGGCGGCAAGTCCATTACCAGCTATGCCGTGCGCGCCCTGGAGGGCGGGACGGTGCGCAAGACGGAGACGAGCACCACGACGAGCGCCACCGTCACCGGGCTGACCAACGGCACGTCGTACGTCATCACCGTGGCAGCCATCAACGAAGTTGGCGAGAGCGAGGCCTCGGAGGTTTCGGCGGCCGTCATGCCGTACGACAGGCCCGGAGCGCCCCGTGCCGTCACCGCGACGCCGGGCGACCGGGAGGTGACGGTGACCTGGACGGAGCCGGAAGCCCCCGGCCTTGCCATCTCCGGCTATACCGTCCAGCTGCTGTCGGGGGAGACGGTCGTCGCGACGCAGACGGTGACGGGGACGAGCGCCACGTTCAGCGAGCTGACCAACGGGACGCGCTATTCGGTCACCGTGGCCGCGAGCAATGCCGTGCTCGCGGGCCCGGCCTCGGCGCCCGTCGCCGTCACGCCACGGACGGTGCCGGGTTATCCCACCCTGGATGCCCGGCGCGGGGACGCGCCGGCGCTCATCATCCTGTCCACGTCGATTGCCGACGACGGTGGCAGCCCGGTCAAGGAGGTCCTGGTGACGATTCGCGAGGGCATGACGGAGACGGTCGTTCGCACCGCGTCCCTCTTCCCTCCCTTCACGCGGTCGCTCTCCATCTCCACCCTGCCGATCGACAAGCTCTACTCGTTCCAGGCGGTCGCCAGGAACGACGCTGGCGTGGGTCCGCCCTCGGCGCGGGTGTTCGAGATTCCCCGCTCTCCGCCGTCCCCGCCCACGAACCTGGTGGTCACGCCGGGAGACGGCCGGGTCCACGCCCGCTGGCAGCCGCCGACCGAGCCGAACGCCCTGCCCGTGCAGATCTATCGGGTGTCGTTCAGGGATGCGGGTGGCCCGGAGCCCATCGATACCACGGAGCTGAACATCACGATCACGGGGCTGACCAATGGCGAGTCCTATCGCGTGGTCGTCGAGGCGGTGAACGAGGCGGGAATCAGCGATCCGGTGTGGGACCCGGACGGCGTCGTTCCGGGCCCGACCCTGACGCGCTGAGCGTCGCACGCTGAAATGAAAGAGGGCCGGACGCCACCAGGGCTTCCGGCCCTTCTTCATTTCAGGCCCTCGTCACGCCTCCGTCTGGGGCTGCTCCTGCGCCGGCAGGTGGAAGCGCACGGTGCGCACGCGCCGGGGCGTGGAGTCGAGCACTTCAATCACCAGGCCGCCCTCGGCCTGGAGCTTCGCCCCTGGCTCCGGGATGGCACCCCCGGCCAGGGCGATGCACAGGCCCGCCACCGTCGAGTAGTCCTGGTCCTCGTCCAGCTCCAGGCCCAGCTCGCGGTTGACGTCCCGGAGGCTGGCGGAGGCCAGCACCACCGCCACGGAGGGGCCCTCGCGCTTCACCCACTCCTCGGGCGTCTCCGACTCGCTCAGGATGTCCCCGACGAGCTCTTCCACCAGGTCCTCCACCGTCACCAGGCCCACCACGCCGCCGCGCTCGTCCACGATGACGGCCAGCTGCATGCGCCGCTTCTGCAGCTCCTTCAGCGCGTCCATGGCGCGCATGGACTCCACGAGGAAGAAGGGCGGGCGCATCACGTCCTCGAGGACGATGAGGTTGCCCTCCCAGGCCACCCCGAGCAGGTCCTTGGCGATGACGTAGCCGACGATGTTGTCCAGCGTGTCCTCGTACACCGGCATGCGCGAGTGGCCGCGCTCCAGCAGCACCTGGCGGATGTCGTCCGCGCTGGAGTGCCGCCGCAGGGCGACGATGCCCTCGCGAGGCACCATCAGCTCGCCCACCGTCAGGTCGCCCATCTCGAAGGCCCGCGAGGCAATCTCGCCCGCCTTCGGGTCCAGCGTGCCGTGCTTCGCCGCCTCCTCCACCAGCTGCTGCAGCTCCTCCGCGGACAGCCGGCCCTCGACGAAGGTCGTCCTGTCGCCGAACAGCCGCAGCACCACGTTGGACGTCGCCGTGAGGAACCACACCACCGGGCGCATCAGCCAGGACAGCCCGCGCAGGGGCCGGCCGATGAGCAGCGCGTAGCGCTCCCCGGCGCGCAGGGCGAGCGACTTGGGCACCAGCTCGCCCAGCACCAGCGACAGGTACGAGACGAAGGCCACCACCGCGGCGAAGGCGACGTCGTCCGCCTGCTGCTCGGGCACGCCCAGCGACGCCAGCACGCCGCCCAGCCGGGTGGCGATGCTCGCGCCGCCGAAGGCCGCCGCCGTGGCGCCGATGACGGTGATGCCAATCTGCACCGTCGCCAGGAAGCGCTCCGGGTCCGCGCGCAGCGCCTCCACCGCCTTCGCCGAGCTGCTGCCCTCGTCGATCAGCTCCTTCAGCCGGGTCCGGCGGAGGGAGAGCACCGCCAGCTCCGCCCCGGCGAAGACGCCGTTGGCGAGGACCAGCAGCAGGATGATGACGAGCTCGGTGACGATGACGGCCCTCCTCTCAAGGGCCCTCTACCCTAGCTGCCCGGGGCCTGCGCCTCACTCCCCAAGTGACTGCAAGAGGAGTGACAGTTGGTCCCTGCTGGCGCCCTTGGGCAGGTAGTAGTGCGGGCCGGACAGCAGCGCGCTGCCCACGTCCTGGGCCGCCGCCGAGGTGAGGAACACGATGCGAGGGTGGTTCTGGCCGCGTGGCAGCCGCTCCACCACCTCCAGGCCGCTCATGCCCGGCATGTTGAGGTCCAGGAGCATGACGCGGTAGCGCTCACCCCGTCTCAGCGTGTCCAGGGCCTCCTGCCCGTCCGAAGCCTCGGTCGTCTCATAGCCAAGGTCCTCCAGACTGAGCCGGAGAAACTCCCGCCAGTCCGCGTCGTCATCGACGACCAGGACCTTTCTTGCGCCATCGTCCGTTGCGAGTCGCGCCAATCATCCTCCCCGACAGGAGATGAACGCCGCTGAAGCGTTCCATCATTCGCGGCGAGCGGTGGATTGGCGCTTGCCGGGGAAGCAGGCGGGCGGGCCTCAGAACAGCGCCACGCCGAGCTGCGCGAAGAGGTACTGGAGCGCGGGGCGCACGTTGTGGCTCGCCGACTTCGGCTGCTCCGGCACCGTCGAGCGGCACCACGCCGGCTCGCCGAGCAGGCGGCCAGCCGAGTGCTGGAACACCCGGAAGCGGCCCAGCTCGGTGGAGCTGCCCGCGTTGTAGATGCGCAGCGGCCGGGGCCCGGCCTCCTCCAGCACCCGCTCGCGAGGGCGGTGCCGGTGGCCGTGCAGCACCAGGTCACACCGTCCCTGGATGCGCGTCACCAGCTCTGCGCCCAGGGCCAGCTCCGCCGCGTGGGGCCAGCCCAGGCGCGTGGCCAGCCGCTCCGGGAAGCTCTCCTCCGGCAGCGGCAGCACGTGGTGGTGGATGAGCACCGCCGTCAGGGCCTCGGACGGGGCGCCCTCCAGCGCCGCGTCCACCGCGTCCAGCGTCTGACGCGACAGCTCCCCGTGGCTCGCGAAGTAGTTCCGGTTGTGCACACCGGTGGAGTCCACGCAGACCAGGTAGAGCCCTGGCTGCTTCACCGTGAGCACTTTCTGTCCGTCCATCCACCGCTCGCCGACATCCTGCCCGGGCCGGTCGTGGTTGCCGGGGATGAAGGTGAGGCGGCCGGTGTCCAGGAAGGGCGCGAAGATTTCCCCGAAGCGCTGGTACTCCGCGCGTGCGCCCTGGTGCGTCAGGTCTCCCGTCACCACCACGTGGTCCACACGCTCGGCCTGGAGGGCCTCCACCAGGGCGCGTGCGGAGGCATCGCTCTCCGAGGTGAGGTCCAGGTGCAAATCCGACAGATGCGCCAGCGTCCGGATGGGCATGTCCTGGAGATAGGCATTCCCCAAGGCATCTTCAGGGCCCGCTGGTGAACGTGGCGCGAGAGGTGTGAAACAGGACCGCGTCAGCTCGCGAGGTCCAACAACTCGTCGCCCGCGTCAAGGGTGGACGTCTGGACGGCAACAGGTGCGCGCAGCGGGACGAGGCGGGTGCCCGGCGCCACGCGCAGCTTCGTGCCGCGCCAGTCCACCGTGCGGAAGACGAGGCCGTGCCACCACGCCAGGAAGAGGAGCACGTCCTTGACGAGCACGCCCGGCACCGCGTCCCAGGGCACCGGCTGCGGGCGCAGCGCGCGGACGGTGAGCAGGTCCAGCGCCACCTTGCCCACCACCACCGCCGTGGCCACCATCCCCGCCGTGGGGGAGGGGACGAGTACGGCACCCGACAGCGCGAGCGGCACCGGGTTGAGCAGCGACTGGGCGAGGTACGTGCCCGGGCTCACCGCCGTGCGGTGGATGACGCTCCAGCGCAGGTAGCGCTGGAAGAAGGCGCTGACGCTCTTGCGCAGCGAGACGTTGAACACCGGCGTGCGCGCCACCACCACCGTCCTGCCCAGCTTGCGCGTCACCCACTGGCCGATGACGTAGTCCTCCGCCAGCACGTCCTTCACGGAGAAGAAGCCGCCCAGCGCGTCCACGTCCTCGCGGCGCAGCGCCATGGACTTGCCCACCACGATGTCCTGGTTGGCGCAGCGCTTGGCGGCAATCATCCCCGCCGCCGCGCTGGAGCACAGGTAGAGGTTGTCCAGCAGCGAGCCGAAGCTGCGCTCACCGATGCCCGACACCGGGTGCGTCACGCAGCCCACCCGCGGGTCCGCGAAGCCGGCGGCGATTTCCTCCAGGTAGCCCGCCCCCACGCGCGTGTTGCTGTCGCTGATGACCAGGAGGTCATGCCGCGCCCGGTCCGCCAGGGTGATGAGCTGATTCACCTTCGGGTTCAGCCCGGGCTCCCCCTCCTGGAGCTCCAGGCGCATGACGCCCGGCCACCGCGCCACCGCCGCCCGCGCCACCGCGAAGGCCGCGTCCCGGGCGTCCTTCACGCCCAGCACCACCTCGTACTCGCCCGCGTAGTCCAGCCGGGCGAACTGCTCGAGGTTGGCCTCCAGGTCGTCATCCACGCCGCACAGCGGCTTGAGGATGGAGATGCCGGGCCGGCGGGCGCTCTCGGGCAGGGGCCGCGGAGGCTCGCGCCGGTGGCGCAGGACGAAGAGGTACTGGACGAGGAGGGCGGTGAGGCCGAAGCAGGCGGCGACGAGCAGGAGGCCGGAAGCGAAGGTCATGCCCCGAACGCTAGAGGCGCCCCGCGTCAGGTCCGCGAAGCGCGCGGGGCGCGCGGGGCAAATCGCCGTGACAGGCGGGTGAAGCGCGCCTGTCTAGTCGGTGAGGTTGCGGCTGCGCGGGTGGCGGATGTCCTTGCCCCGCACCATGTAGACGACCATCTCCGCCACGTTCATCGCGTGGTCGCCGATGCGCTCCAGGTGCTTGGCGATGAACATCAGCGCCGTGGCGCGGCGGATGTTCTTCGAGTCCTCCATCATGTACGCGAGGAGCTCGTTGAAGATCTTCAGGAAGAGGGCATCCAGCAGGTCATCGCCCTGGAGGACCTCCTCCGCCTTGTGCACGTCGCCGGAGACGAAGGCGTCCAGGGCCTTCTTCACCTGCTGCTGCGCCAGCTCCGCCAGCCGCGGCGTGTCCACGTACGGGGCCAGCGGGGGGACCTGGTTCAGGTCCATGGAGCGCTCGGCGATGTTCACCGTCAGGTCGCCGATGCGCTCCAGGTCGGTGACGATCTTCAGCGCGGTGGTGATGAGGCGCAAGTCACTGGCGGCCGGCTGGCGCAGCGCGAGGATGCGCCGGCACAGCTCGTCAATCTCCACCTCCAGGCGGTTGACGTCCTTGTCCGCCGCGACGACCTTCTCCGCGAGCGGACTGTCGCGCTCGGTGAGGGCCTTCATGCTCTGCGCGATGAGGTTCTCCACCTTGGCCCCCATCGCGAGGAGCTTCTCGCGCAGGTCCCGCAGGTCCTGCTCGAAGGCCTTGTCAGTGTGGGTCGCCGGCATCTCCCATGTCCCTTCTTCCGCTCACCCGAACTTCCCGGTGACGTAGTCCTCGGTGCGCTTCTCGCGCGGGTTGGTGAAGATCTGCTCCGTCGCCCCGCATTCCACCAGCTCTCCCATGTAGAAGAAAGCCGTGCGGTCCGACACGCGGGCCGCCTGCTGCATGTTGTGCGTGACGATGGCGATGGTGTAGTGCGCCTTCAGCTCGTGGATGAGCTCTTCGATCTTCGCGGTGGCGATGGGGTCCAGCGCGCTGGCCGGCTCGTCCATCAGCAGCACCTCGGGCTCCACGGCCATGGCGCGGGCAATACACAGGCGCTGCTGCTGGCCGCCGGACAGGCCCAGGGCGCTCTCGTTGAGGCGGTCCTTCACCTCGTCCCAGAGGGCCGCGCCGCGCAGGGACTTCTCCACCCGGGAGGCGAGCTCCGTCTTGTCCTTCATCCCGCCCACGCGCAGGCCATAGGCCACGTTCTCGAAGATGCTCTTCGGGAAGGGGTTGGACTTCTGGAAGACCATGCCCACGCGCCGGCGCAGGTCCACCACGTCCACGCTGCGGTCGTTGATGTCCGTGTCGTCCAGCAGGATGGTGCCGGTGAGGTTGGTGCCCGGGATGAGGTCGTTCATCCGGTTGAGCGAGCGCAGGAAGGTGGACTTGCCGCAGCCGGAGGGGCCGATGAGGGCCGTCACCTGCCTGTCCAGGATGGAGAGGGAGACCTTGTTGATGGCCGTCTTCGTGCCGTAGCGCAGGGTCAGCTCCCGCGCCTCCATCTTCGCGCGCGGGGTGTGGTGCTGGATGGACATGGGATGGCGTACCGTCAATGGGCGCCCGCGGCCTTGCGGCGCGTGCGCGTCCGGATGATGACCGCGACGAGGTTGAGGGCGAAGGTGAGCAGCAGCAGCACCAGCACCGTCGCATACAACAGCGGGCGGGTGGCCTCCACATCCGGGGACTGGGTGGCCAGCACGTACGTGTGGTAGCCCAGGTGCATGAACTGGGAGTTGAGCCTGCTGGGAAGGTCCGGGAGGAAGTAGGCCGCGCCGGTGAAGAGGATGGGCGCCACCTCGCCCGCGCCGCGGGAGATGGCCAGCACGGCCCCGGTGAGGATGCCCGGCAGCGCGCCCGGCAGCACCACCCGCCCCAGAGTCTGGGACTGGGTGGCGCCCAGCGCCAGGCTGGCGGTGCGGTGGTCCATGGGCACCGCGCGCAGCGCCTCCTCGGTGGAGACGATGACCACCGGCAGCGTCAGCACCGCCAGGGTGAGCGACGCCCAGAGGATGCCGGGCTGCGCCCAGTACAGCTCTTCATGGCCCAGCACGCGGTCCATGCCCCGGCCGACGAAGAGGATGAAGAAGCCCAGGCCGAAGAGGCCGAAGACGATGGAGGGCACGCCCGCCAGGTTCACCACGGCCACGCGCACCCAGCGCGCGAGGCGCGAGTCCGGCGCGGCGTACTCGTGGAGGTAGACGGCCGTCAGCACGCCCACCGGCATCACCGCCACCGTCATCAGCAGGGTGAGCATCGCGGTGCCGATGATGGCGGGGAAGATGCCGCCGCCCATCATGCCGTCGCTCGGCGGCTGGCTGAGGAACGTCCAGGTGACGTGGCCGGCGCCATTGACGAACACGTCCAGCAGGATGAGGGCCAGCATCCCCACCATGAGGAACGCGGCCAGCCCGGTGAGGGTGGTGAGGGCCAGCCCCACCGCACGGCGCGAGGCGTACTTCACGAGGCGCTCCCGGTCAGCCGCTTGATGACCTTCTTCGTCCAGGTGGAGGCCAGCATGTTGAGGATGAAGGTGAAGACGAACAGCTGCACGCCGATGAAGAAGAGGATGGAGTAGTGGGGACTGCCCACCACCACCTCGCCCATCTCCGCGGCGATGGTGGCCGACAGCGAGCGCACCGAGTCCCCGAAGTCCGCGGAGACGATGGCCGCGTTACCGGAGGCCATGAGGATGATCATCGTCTCGCCGATGGCGCGGCCGAAGCCCAGCACGCACGCGGCGAGGATGCCGGGGGCCGCGGCGGGGAGCACCACCTTCCAGGCTGTCTCCCAGGGCGTGGCGCCCAGCGCCAGCGACGCCTCGCGGTAGCTGCGCGGCACCGCGGTGAGCGAGTCCTCCGCCACGGTGAAGATGACGGGGACGATGGCGAGCGCCAGGCCCAGGCCGGCCACCACCGCGTTGAGGCGGGTGTTGAGGCCCAGGGTCTCTTGCAGGAAGGTGGCCATCACCATCAGCGCGAAGAAGCCCAGCACCACCGAGGGGATGCCGGCGAGCAGCTCGATGACGGGCTTGAGCAGTTCGCGCAGGCGGCGGGGCGCGAACTCGGCGGCGTAGAGGGCGCCGAAGACGCCCACCGGCACGGCCACCAGCATGGAGACGGCGGTGGTCTTCAGCGTCCCGATGAACAGCGGAATCATGCTGACCTTCGGGATATTGGAGACCGGCTGCCAGGTGAAGGTCGCCGGGCGGCCCTGGCGGGCCACCTGCGGCAGGAACATCTTGGAGAGCCCGGCCTCGTGGCGGGCCTCCGGCTCCAGGAAGAGCGCGAGCGCTTCCTTGGCCACGAAGATGATGATGAGGAGGAGGGCGGCGATGCCGGTGAAGGCCATCAGCGTGATGAAGCCCGCGATGACCTTCTCCCGAAGCTGCCGGCGGCGCGCGGCCGCGGACAGCCGCGGCACCGCCATGGTTTCCGTGAGACCCTGCTGCATGATCGCCTGTCTATCCATAGTGCGTCAGGGCCTCGCGTGACAATCGTGTGACGCCGTCTCTACTTCACGGGGAAGTAGCCGACCTTGGTGACGACAGCCTGGCCCTCGGGGGACAGGGCGAAGTCGATGAAGGCCTTGACCTCACCCGCCGGCTTGTTGCGCAGGTAGAAGAACAGGTTGCGCGACAGGGGGTACTTGCCGGACTTGATGTTGTCGGCCGTGGGGGCAATCTCCTCGTTGCCCTTCTTGACCTTCAGCTCCTTGATGCCCTTGGCGTAGGCGGCGCCGCCGTAGCCGATGCCGTGCTTCTCCTTGGCGACGGCGTTCACCACCGCGGCGGTGCCGGGCAGCGTCTGGGCGGAGGAGGCGAAGTCCTCACCGTTGAGGACGTTGTCCTTCACGAACACATACGTGCCGGAGGAGTTCTCGCGGGAGTAGACGACGATGGCCGCGTCCGGGCCGCCGACCTGCTTCCAGTTGGTGATGTCGCCCAGGTAGATGTCGCGCAGCTGCTCCATGGTGAGGGACGTCACCGGGTTGCCCTCGTTGACGTAGAAGGTGACGCCGTCCTTGGCGACGGCAATCTCCGTGCCGGTGGTGTTGTAGCGGGTGCGCAGCTTCTCGCCCTCCGCCTCCTTCATCTCCCGGCTGGACATGGCGATGTCGGTGGTGCCGTTCTGCAGGGCGGCCAGGCCCGTGCCGGAGCCACCGCCGGTGACCTGCACCTTGGTGGCGGAGCTCTTCTTCATGAACTCCTCGGCCCAGCGCTGTCCGAGGATGACCATGGTGTCCGAGCCCTTGACGGTGACGGTGCCCGCCTGGGCGGCTACCGGGAGGGCCAACATGAGCACGGTGACGAGCGACTTGAGGAAGGTCTTCATCTGGATGTGTCTCCCTGTGGAAGGTGACAGGCGCGTGACGACTAGAAGCGCGCCTGGAGCTGGAGGGTGAAGAGGTTGTCCGCGGGGTCTTCCACCGCGTCCACGTCCTCGACGGTGGCCGTCATGGGCAGCTCGTAGGCGGCGGTGAGCTTCAGGTTCTCGCCAAAGTAATGCAGCAGCGCCACGCCGAGAGTCCCCACGGCGTTGGTGCTGGCCGGCCGGATGCCGTTCGAGGCAGCGCGCGCCTTGGTGCCGTTGGCCGGGTCGAAGTAGTCGTAGCGGACGGCGACGGCGTTGCTCAGGCCGAGGTTCTGGACGAGCAGCGCGTACCAGCCGCTGGCGGGCACGTCCACGTTGGTGGCGTTGGTGGCGCCGCCGTACGTCTTGCCGGCGATGTACTCGGCCTTGATGGCGGTGCCGCCCAGGGGAATCACGTCGAAGTAGGCCTGGAGGTCCGCGCCGACGCGGTAGCGGTCGTAGTAGCGGCGGTAGGTGTCGGGCTCGGCGCCGGTGGTGCGGCGGGCCATGGCGCCGCCGTACCAGCCGGACACGCCACCGGACAGCCACTTGAGGTCGAAGCCGATGCGGCCGATGACGTCCTTCTCCTTGTCCGCGTCCAGCGGGGTGGCGGAGCTGGCGCCGTTGAAGAGGCCGGCGGTGACGCGCAGCACGCCGAACTTGCCGTTGAACTTCAGGCCGAGGTCACGCTCGCCGGGCAGGAAGGCGCGCACGACGCGGGTGCGCTCGGGGAACTCACGGTCGCTGGAGGACTGGGGCACCTCGTAGCCGAAGCCCCACTTGGTGGCGCCCAGCGTGAGCGACATGGCCTGCTTGGTGCCGGGGATGAAGAAGGTCGCCTCGGCGTCCTTCAGGGTGACGCCGTCCGGCACCGCGTCAATCTGCAGGACGTACTGGGCGTAGTCCGCGGTGTACGTGGCCTTGATGCGGCCGCGGCGCACGGAGAAGCGGCTGAAGCTGTCCGTCAGGCGGATGTCCTCGCCCGTCTCGTCGGCCTCCTGGTACTGGTAGCGGCCCTGCACGTAGCCGGAGAACTTCAGCTTCTTGAGCGAAGACAGGTCGTTCTTCGTCTCGATGTTCTGCTCTTCGAACGAGGCGATCTTTCCCTCGGCGGTGGTGATCCGCTCGTCGAGCGACGGCTCGGCGGCGGCCGTCGTGGAGGTCTCCGTCGAGGACGTCTCGGTGGTGGAGGGCGTCGTCGCATCACCGGTGCCGGGCTGCGGCTCGGCCGCCTGCGCCAGCGCCACGCTGGAGGTCAAGGTGAACAGTGCAACGAGGAGATTGCGCATAGGTGTCTGGGGGCTCCGGTTGGTTACGACTCGGGGCGATCTACGGTGGCTGTGTGGCCTTTTGAGGGCCTGCTTGTCACAAGTGGGTGAAGGTGCATCACGGCTGTGTGACGGCGCGTCACACGGTGGACGGGTCGATGATGCGGTAGCCGACACCGCGCACGGTCTCCAGCAGCGCGCGCGCGGAGCCGAGCTTGTCGCGCAGGCGCATGACGTGGGTGTCGATGGTGCGCGTCTCCAGGGAGCTGGACAGGCCCCAGACCTCCTCCAGGAGCTGCTCGCGCGTCTGCACGCGGCCCAGGCGGGTCATCAGGTGCTCCAGCAGGCGGAACTCGAGCGCGGTGAGCTGGACCTCCTTGCCCTCGACGTAGAAGCGGTGGGAGCCCACGTCCAGCTTGAGGGCGCCGAGCACCAGCGGTGCGGCGCCGTCGCGGGGGGGGCTGCTGCGGCGGAGGATGGCCTTGAGGCGCAGCACCAGCTCGCGCACGCTGAAGGGCTTGACGACATAGTCGTCCGCGCCCGCCTCGAAGCCGTGGATGCGGTCGCCTTCCTCGCCCTTGGCGGTGAGCATGACGATGAGCACGTCCCGCGTGAGCGAGGCGGCCCGCAGCTGCCGGCAGACGTCCATGCCGGACATGTCCGGGAGCATCAGGTCCAGCAGGACCAGGTCCGGGCGCTGCTCCCGGGCGAAGGAGAGGGCCGACTCTCCGGCGTGGGCCACGCGCGTGGTGAAGCCGGCCCCGCGCAGGTTGAAGTCGATGAGCTCGGCGAGGTCTTGCTCGTCGTCGACGATGAGGACATGGGGCATAGCGCACGCAATGTGCGCCCCGCGCATTTGCGGTGTCGTGACACGGCGGCAACAACTTCGTGACTGCCTGGAAAGGCGGACTTCAAGGCCCCGAGGCCCCAAGGAAGCAGGCAGCCAGGCAGCGGTGGCCCGGCGGCGTGGTTGGAAACGGAGGCCGGGAGAGGAAGGATGGGCGCCGCTCGAATGACTCCCTTCCTCTTCACGCTGGTCGTCCTGGCCTTCTCCGTGGGGGCAGGGCTGCTGGGCTCGCTGCTGGGCCTGGGCGGCGGGCTCCTGCTGATTCCCGTGCTCACGTTGTGGTTGAAGGTGGACATCCGCTACGCGGTGGGGGCGTCCATCGTCTCCGTCATCGCCACGTCCAGCGGGGCGGCGGCGGCGTACGTGCGCGAGCGCATGGCCAACATGCGGGTGGCCATGTTCCTGGAGCTGGCCACCACGGCGGGGGCGCTCACCGGCGCGTTCCTCTCCGGCCTGGTGGGCGGGCGCGGCGTGTTCTTCGTGTTCGGCGGCGTCATGGCGTACTCGGCGCTGGCCATGCTGCGGCGGATGCGCGCGGGGGAGGAGGCGGAGGTGCCGCCGGACGCGCTGGCGGACCGGCTGGGGCTGCACGGCAGCTACTGGGACGAGGCCGCCGGGCGCGAGGTGTCCTACCGCGTCACCCGGCCGCTCGCGGGGCTGGGGCTGATGTACGTGGCGGGCACGGTGAGCGGCATGCTGGGCATCGGCTCGGGGGCGCTGAAGGTCCCCGCCATGGACCTGGCCATGCGGCTGCCGCTGAAGGTCTCCACCGCCACCAGCAACTTCATGATTGGCGTGACGGCGGCGGCCAGCGCGGGCGTCTACTTCGCCAGAGGCCACATCGACCCGTTCATCGCGGGCCCGGTGTGCGTGGGCGTCACGATTGGCGCGTGGCTGGGCTCTCGCCACCTGATGGGCCGGGTGAACAGCACCTGGCTGCGCGGCCTCTTCGTGGGCGTACTGCTGTGGGTGGCGTACGAGATGCTGCACAAGGGGTGGACGTCATGAGCGGGGAGCGGGAGCCCGGAGCCGCGCGGGAGGACGCCGTCGCCGCGCCGGTGCCGGAGACGGTGGCGCTGACGCCGGAGCTGCTCATCAGTGACCTGCTGCGCTACGGCGTGCTGGCCAGCCTGTCGCTGGTGACGCTGGGCACGCTGATGACATTCCTGCGCCACCCGGACTACCTCGTGTCGGCGGAGGCGCTGCAGCGCTTCACCGAGCCGCACGCCGTGCCCCATGGCCTGCGGGAGGTGCTGGCCGGGGCGATGGCGGCGCGGGGCCAGTCCTTCGTCATGGCGGGGCTGCTGGTGATGATGGCCGTGCCGGTGATGCGGGTGGCCCTGTCGCTGCTCATCTTCCGGCAGCAGAAGGACCGGCTCTACGTGGCCATCACCACCACGGTGCTGGGCCTGCTCCTCGCGTCCTTCCTGCTGGGCGCGGCCGAGGGCTGACGCTCAGCGCCGCTCTCCCGGGCGCTTCACGGGGCGGCCCGGGCTGGCCCACCACGCGAGCGTGTAGGCGTCGTCCGCGAGCGGGCGCAGGGCCACGGCGGCGCCCTTGCGCAGCTTGTCCGGCAGCTGCGCGCCCTCGAGCGCGAGCGTGGCGGCGCGCTCCAGCGACGGGTTGTGGCCCACCAGGGCCCAGCCGGGGCCCAGCTCGCGGGCCAGCTTGAGGATGCGCTTGTGCGCGCCCTTTCGGGGCAGCAGCGCGGGGTGGACCTCCACGCTGGACAGGCCGAAGGCCTCCACCAGCAGCTCCGCCGTCTGGACGGCGCGCACCAGCGGGCTGGTGACGATGCCCCTCAGCGGCGTGAGGCGCGCCATCCTGCGCGCGTGGTGGCGGAAGGCCTCGCGGCCCTCCGACGTGAGGGCCCGGGCCTCGTCACCCAGGACGTGTGAGTCCTCGGCCACGGCGTGGCGGACGAGCAGGAGCGGCAGTTCTCTCGGAGACATGGTGGCGGCCGTGAATCACCGCCCGCGTCCGCGCGCAAGCAACGGCACGGCGACAACGTTCATCAGCCTTCCATGTCGTTGAACACGTCCGGCGGCAGCGGTGAGGCGTCCGTCACGGTGCCGTCCAGGTCCGTGGGCAGGGTGGCGGGGTCCACGTCCGGGGGCGGGCGGCCGTCCAGCGGGGTGGCCGCGTTGCGCGCGACGGTGCCGGGCGGCGGGCGCAGCACGGGCCCCGCGGGCGGCAGGCCGGAGTGGCGGCGCGCGGCCTCCATCAGCGCGTTGTGGTGGCGGTAGCGCGCCTCCACCAGCTTGTGGATGAGCAGCGGGCCGCCGGGGACGCGGCGCGCGGTGAGGGCCTGGGTGGCCTTGCGCACCGGGTAGCGCACGCGGCGGATCTGCACGCGCCAGCCCTTGGGCGTGAAGGTGAAGACGCCGTAGGCGGGGCGCAAATCCCCGTCGCGCGGAATGCCGGCGCTGGCCACGTCGGCGATGAGCATGCGGCCCACGCGGCGGCGGTAGGGGAAGTGCAGGTGGCCGAAGGCGCACGCGGCTGCGTCCAGGTGGCTGAAGAAGCGGCGCACCGCCACGTCATCCAGCGTGGGGTCCAGCGACTCCTCCAGGTTGCGCGGGTTGGCGTGGCAGACGAAGAGGTCCTGCCCCTTGCGCGGCGTGTAGCGCACGGAGAAGGGCAGGGCGCCCAGCTTCTGCAGCAGCTCTCCGCCCAGCTGATCCCTCGTCCAGCGCAACAGCTCCGTCTTCCAGTGGTCCCGCTCGCGGTACGCCCCACCCAGGTAGTTGCCCGCGAGGTAGCAGTCGGTGTTGCCCATCAGCACCGAGTCGCAGCGGTCGAAGAGCAGGTCCACCGTCTCCTTCGGGTGGGCGCCCCGCAGGGCCAGGTCCCCCGCGGCGACGATGAAGTCGGGCGCGACAGAGCGCGCGATGTCCTCGAGGACGGCCTCGCAGGCAGGAAGATTGCCGTGGATGTCCGCGAGGATGGCGACCCGCATGGTCGCCCCATCCTATCCGGTCGCCGCCTTTGCGGGAGCAACCAGGGGAAGAAAAATGGTGAAGGTGCTGCCCACGTTGGGCTGGCTCTCCACCCTGACCTCCCCGTCCATGGCCCCCAGCAGGTGCTTGACGATGGACAGGCCCAGGCCGGTGCCCCCCATGTCGCGGCTGCGACCTTTATCCACCCGGTAGAAGCGCTCGAAGATGCGGGACAGGTGCTTGGGCTCGATTCCCAGCCCGGTGTCCTTGACGCGCACCACGCACCTGCCGTCCTCACACGCTCCGTATACGTCCACCCGCCCACCCGGTGGCGTGTACTTCACCGCGTTGTCCAGGAGGTTGAGCAGCACCTGCTCCACCGCGCGCGGGTCTCCCAGGGCACGCAGGTCCGGTGGAACGTGGAGTGAAACACGCTGGCCCTTGCCCTCCGCCTTGGGACGCACCGTGTCGGTGGCGCGGGCGGCGGCCTCCGCCAGAGTCACCTCGGTGAGCCTCAGGCGCACCTCGCGCGACTCCAGGCGGGACAGTTCCAGCAGGTCCTCCACCAGCTCGGAGAGGCGTTCCGACTGGCGGTGGATGATCTCCACCATCTTCGGCGCCATGACGGCGTCGGTCAGCGCGCCACCCTGCAGCGTCTCCGCATAGCCGCGGATGGCGGTAATCGGCGTGCGCAGCTCGTGGGACACGTTGGCCACGAAGTCCTTGCGCACCTTCTCCAGGCGGCGCAGCTCGGTGACGTCGTGGAAGACGGCGGCGCTGCCCGGCAAATCCCTCCCCAGCGGCGTCACCCGGACGGAGAGCGTGCGGGGGAACAGCCCCTCGAGCGCCAGCTCCAGCCGCGTGGAGGCGCCCTCGCGGCAGGCCCTCATGACGGCGTCGTGGAGCAGCTCGTCGCGGATGAGGGCGAGCGGGCGCTGGCCGATGATGTGGCCTCCGGCGGGCTGGAGCAGGTCGCGGAGCGCGTCGTTGTGGCGCACCACGGTGCCCTCCGCGTCCGTCACCCAGATGCCCTCGGCCATGCCGTCCAGCACGGCGGTGAGGGTGCGCGCCTCCTGGGTGAGCGCCGCGTTCTGCGCGGAGAGCTGGGCGTGGAGCGAGTCGATGGCACCGCCCAGGCTGGCCACCTCCTCCAGCTGCTCGGGGCCCGGGGCGGGCGCACCCGTGGCGCCCTCGGCGCGGCCGCGCGTGTGGCGGGTGAGGGTGTCGAGCTGCTCCTGCATGGCGCCGCGGCTGACGCCCAGGGCCATGAGCGAGCCGGCCAGCGTGACGAGCGCCGCGGCCGCCGCGCCCTGGGGCGTGTCCAGCGTGGCGACGAGGAGGGCCACCACGGCGGCGGGCAGCAGGAGGGGCAGGAGTGTGGCGCGCAGGGGCATGGCCAGGGGCGTCCTTGGCGCTACGGAGGGCTGAGCTTGTAGCCCACGCCGCGCACCGTCTCGATGATGTCGCCAGCGGGGCCCAGCTTCTCGCGCAGCCGCTTGATGTGCGTGTCCACGGTGCGGGTGTGGATTTCCGCCTGGATGCCCCAGACGTCGGACAGGAGCACCTCGCGCGTCTGCACGCGGTCACTGCGCTCCAGCAGCGTGCGCAGCAGGCGGAACTCCAGGGCGGTGAGCACCACCTCCTCGCCCTTCACGCGCACCTGGTGGCGCGACGTGTCCAGGACGATGTCCCCCGCGCCCAGCACCGCCGCCGGCCCTTCCTCCGCGTCCGTGCGGCGCAGCACCGCCTTGACGCGCAGGAGGAGCTCGCGGACGGAGAAGGGCTTCACCACGTAGTCGTCCGCGCCCAGCTCCAGTCCCTGGACACGGTCCGACTCCTGCCCCTTGGCGCTGACGATGATGACGGACGTCTTTCGCAGCTCCGGGTCCTGCTTGAGCATGCGCAGCACCTCGCCGCCCGCCACGTCCGGCAGCATCAGGTCCAGCAGCACCAGGTCCGGCGGGGTGGCGCGGGCACGGGCCAGGCCGCCCGCGCCGGTGTTGGCCGTCTCCGTCTCGAAGCCCGCGGCGCGGAGGTTGTAGTCGACGAGCCCGGCGAGATCCTGCTCGTCCTCGATGATGAGGATGCGCGTCATGAAGGTCCTCTCGAAAGTCCTTCTTCCATAGCGTGTGCTGCGAGGACTCCTCGCGGGAGTCCGGATGCCCGCCGGCTCAGGGAGCGATGGACGGGTCGCAGTCCTTCTCGGTCAGCGTCAGGGGCGCGGCAATCACCGCCGCGTTGTCACCGGCGTTGACCACCTTGAGGTAGTTGCAGGAGCTGCCCAGGAAGCGCGGAGGGCTCCCGGGGGCCACCGCTTCGATGACGAGCGCGTAGTCGCGGCCCACGGGGATGTCCACCGCCAGGTCCAGGCCCGCGCCGGACTGCAGCGCCGCCAGGTCCACCGGGAAGCGCAGCGCGCGGCCCTCGTTGCCGTCCGCGTCCTCCAGCACCACCAGGTCCTCGCGCTTCACCTGGGTGGACAGGCAGGTGCGCTGCAGCTCCGTGCAGCTGCGGCTGGAGCCCCTGGTGAGGACGGCGACCTGGAGCGCGGTCAGCTCGGTGGCGACGGCGCGCTCCATCACCACCTCCAGGCCGAAGCGGCCGGCGGGCGCGGCGCCGGAGCCACACGCGGACAGCGCGAGGAGGAGCAGGGAGGTCGGGAGGCGGGGGCTCATGGCGAGGCGGGGTCCACGCGGATGGTGATGGGGACGCGGCCACGCTCCTCGGAGGAGGAGAGGGCCACCACGCCCGCCGTGCCGCCGATGGCCACCGCGCCCACGGCGACCCACAGCCACGGGCTCTTGTACCAGGGGCGTCCGGAGGAGACCTCGGCGGCGGGCGCGGCGGAAGCCTGGGGCGCCACCTGGAACACCAGCGGCTGGAACGAGTCACCCCGGCCCGCGAGCCGGCGCTGGGCCGCGTCCGCCACCTCGAAGTAGTACTCCACCTCGTAGGGCTCGGGCTCGGCGGGTACGTCGTACGCGGGCAGCACCGCGCGGTAGCGCTCCGTGCCGCCGCGCTCGCGCACGAAGTCCACGGAGTTGAAGGGCACGTCCCCGGCGCGCCGGTAGAAGATGCGGGCGCGGGCCCCCAGCGCCAGCTCCTGGATGGTGGCATCCACCACCACCGGCTCGCCGCCGGGAGGGTCCGGAATCGGGTCCACGTCCAGGGTGACGGGGCGGACGCGGCGGCTCTTGATGTCCTCCTTGATGCGCGCGTAGAGCGCGCGGAGCTTCGGCGGGGCGCCGCGGGGCAGCTCGTAGTCCGGCCGCGCCTGGAGCAGCTTCTCGTAGGCCTCGCGCGCCTGCGCCTCGTCGCCCAGGTAGAGCGCGGTGAGGCCCAGCAGCCGGTAGAGCTCCACCAGCTGGTCGTCCGTGAGGTCGGCCGAGTCCAGGCCGGCCAGCAGCGTGCGCCGGGCCTCCTCGAACTCGCCAGCGTCTATCTGCGCGCGTGCCCGGGTGAGCTCCGGGCTCGCCGGCCCGAGCTGCGAGCGGACAGGCGTGGGGAAGAGGGGCCGCGTCCACGCCGGCGGGGCTCCCAGGCCCACCACCAGGAGGAGGACCCCTACGCGAGACCACCTGCCATGCCCGTGCATCAAACCGACCCTATCAAAGCGTTATGGAGAGATTCCACGAAGGGCACCCGCGGCGGGTGACGGAGGGGTGACATCTTCGTGGCGGCGTTGGACAGGGGCGTGTTGACGCTGGAGGGCCCGCCCTCTATGTTGCCCGCCCTTTTTGCCTGGAATTCGCGTAAATGCTCGTAAAGATTGAACAAATCAAGGAGACAGGGCTCAAGCTGGAGGAGCCCATCGCCCTCAAGCTGCTCGGTGACGCACTGAGCGGCGCGGACTCCGGCGACGACACCGGCTTCCGGGCGGCGAGTCCCGCCACCCTGAAGGCGTCCCTGCGCAAGGTGAGCGGCGGCGTGCTGCTGGAGGGCCAGTTCTCGGCCCACGTCACCAGCGAGTGCAAGCGCTGCCTGGGCCCGGTGGACATGAAGGTGCCGGTGTCCTTCACCCTCAACCTGGTGCCGGAGTCGCTGGTGCGTGGCGACGACTTCCTGAAGAAGGAGGACGAGTCCGCCATGGAGAAGAAGGAGCGCGCCCAGGGAGAGGTGGGCGGCTCGTTCGAGCTGGAGGACGCGGACGAGGAGGTCTTCGACGGGAAGACCATCGACCTGGACCCCATCGTCCGGGAGCAGCTGCTGCTGGCCATGCCGATGAACGCGGTCTGCCGCGAGGACTGCAAGGGGCTGTGCCCGCAGTGCGGCATCAACTGGAACGAGGCGAAGTGCTCGTGCGAGACGAAGCCCGTGGACCCGCGCCTGGCCGCGCTGAAGAACATCAAGCTGGACAACTGACGTCCGAGGCGGCCCGCGGGGCAGGGGCCGCCGTGCTTCACGGCTGGAAATGACGAGGGCCGCGACCTCCAGCAGCAGGAGGCGCGGCCCTTCGTGCTTCCGGCGCCAGGGGAGGCGCCGGTGTGGCTGGGACTAGGCGTTGACCTGGGGCTGCACCTCGCGGCCCTTGTACTGGCCGCAAGCGCTGCAGGCGCGGTGAGGCATCACCGGCTCCTTGCAGTTGGGGCACTTGGTCACCTGCACGGCGACGCGCAGGTTGCTGTTGGCCGCGCGGCGGCGGTCGCGACGCATCTTCGAAGTACGCTTCTTGGGGACACCCACGGCTCACCTCTGTATCGACGCCAACCCGGAGCGTTGAATCCGGACCGGTTGAGTCCAATGTCTCAAGCGCTGTGCCGGGGTCCCCGGCTGCCTGCGCAACACTCTATGCCCGACACCGGTCTGGAGGGGTCGCCCGAGGGCTCCCGTACTCCCTGTCCGGCTTCGGAAGGCGGCGGACCCTAGCGGCTCGCAGCCCCCGAGTCAATGCGCCTTCCACGGCCCCGAGCGCGATCTGCCATCCCCGGGCCGCGCACCCTCCTACCTCCAGGTGGCGCCGGTGACAACGCCCGAAAGGAGGGGCTCATTTCTCTCCAGCCCGGCGGGGGGCCTCGCCTCTACCCGCCGGGGCAAGGCAGTCGTTGCCCCCCTGGGGGGTTCCTGGTGTGCTGCGCGCCGCCCGTGCCCCGGAGGCGAGGGCCGGAAACCGGGAATCGCATGGCGAGCAGGCAGACGTGGGGAGGGCGGGGATGAGGCTGGTGCTGGATGCCATGGGCGGCGATCTCGCCCCCGCCGCCCCCGTGGAGGGCGCGGTGCTCTTCGCGCGGGCGCACCGGGAGCACCAGGTGCTGCTGGTGGGAGACCGGGAGAAGCTGGCCCCGCTGCTGGCGCGTGCCCGGCCGCCCGCCAACCTCCACGTACACCATGCCTCGGAGGTGGTGGAGATGGACGAGCACGCGTCCTCGGCCTTCCGCCGCAAGCGGGACTCGTCCCTGAGGGTGGGCTTCGAGCTGGTGCGGGAGGGGAAGGCGGACGCGCTGGTGTCCGCGGGCAACTCCGGCGCCGTCATGGCGGGCGGGCTGCTGACGCTGGGGCGGCTGCCCGGGGTGGAGCGGCCGGCCATCGCCACGCTCTTCCCGGCCCTCAAGGGCGGGGGGCGCTGCCTGCTGCTGGACGCGGGCGCCAACGTGGACTGCCGCCCCTCGCACCTGGCCCAGTTCGCCGTCATGGGCGAGGCGTACGTGCGCGCCCGCCTGGGCGTGCCCCGGCCCCGGGTGGCGGTGCTCTCCAATGGAGAGGAGCCCTCAAAGGGGACGCCCCTCACCCGCGAGGCCAGCGAGCTGCTGCGCCAGTCGGACCTGGACTTCGTGGGCTACGTGGAGGGCAAGGACCTCTTCTCCGGTGACGTGCAGGTGGTCGTCACCGACGGCTTCACCGGCAACGTCGTCCTCAAGACGTCCGAGGGCGTGGGCATGGGCGTCATCGGCCTCTTGCGCCAGGCAATCGAGAAGCGGGGCGGCCTGGCGGAGAAGGTGGGCGCGATGCTGCTCCAGCCCGCCCTGGCCGGCCTGCGCCGGGTGGTGGACTACGCGGAGTATGGCGGCGCTCCACTGCTGGGCATCCAGGGGGTGGGAATCGTGGCGCATGGCCGCTCGACTCCCCGCGCCCTCCACAACGCGCTGGCGGCGGCGCTGGCCATGGCGGAGGGCGGCGTCCAGGACGAGCTGACGCGCTGCATTGAGCGGGCCAGTGTCTGGCTCCCTACTCACCAGAGGGGAAAAAAGGCGACAGACGAGGCCGTTCCCGATTAGAGAGCGGGCCCCGGGCGTTGGGTTCCGACGGACGTCTCTCCCTCTGGAGAACCCTCGTGGCATGCACGCACATCATCGGAACCGGCTCCTACGCCCCCTCCCGGGTCATCACCAACCACGAGCTCGAGAAGCGCGTCGACACCTCGGACTCGTGGATTCGCGAGCGCACCGGCATCCAGGAGCGCCGCCAGGCCGCCCCTGACGAAGCCACCAGCGACATGGCCGTCCACGCCGCGCGCCGCGCGCTGGACATGGCGGGCGTGGCGCCGGAGGAGCTGGACCTCATCGTGGTGGGCACGATTACGGCGGACATGCCCATGCCGTCGTGCGCGGCCTTCGTCCAGGCGAAGCTGGGCGCGCGGCGGGCCTTCGCCTTCGACGTGGGCGCCGCGTGCGCCGGCTCGCTGTACGCCATGAGCGTGGCGGACCAGTTCATCCGCTCCGGGCAGGTGCGCAAGGCGCTCGTCATCGGCGCGGAGCTGCTCAGCCGGGTGGTGAACCCGGACGACCGCAACACCTGCATCCTCTTCGGCGATGGGGCCGGGGCCATGGTGCTGTCGCCCGGCGACGACGCGGAGCGCGGCATCCTCTCCACCCACCTGCACTCGGACGGAGGGCTGGCGGAGCTCATCACCATCCCCGGGGGCGGCTCGCGCACGCCCATGACGGAGGAAGCAGTGCGGGCGCGGCTGAACACGCTGCACATGAACGGGCGTGAGGTGTTCCGGTTCGCGGTGCGCGCGCTGGTGGAGTCCACCCAGGAGGCGCTGGCGACGCACGGCCTGGTCCCGGGGCAGGTGGACCACGTCATCGCCCACCAGGCCAATGCCCGCATCCTGGACGCCGCGCTCGAGCGGCTGGAGATTCCGCGAGACAAGTGCTGGCTGAACCTGCACAAGTACGGCAACACGTCGTCCGCCTCGTTGCCCATGACGCTGGACGAGGCCCACCGCGCCGGGAAGCTCCAGCGCGGGCAGGTCATCGCGATGATGGCGATTGGAGCGGGCATGACGTGGGGCAGCGCCGTCGTGCGCTGGTAGTGGACGGCTTTTCGGGACTGACGGTTTCAGGAGGCGGAGATCGCAATGGCGAAGGTCGCGTTCGTGTTTCCCGGGCAGGGCAGCCAGGCCGTGGGGATGGGCAGGGACCTGTTCGAGAAGTTCCCGGAGGCCCGGGCCGTCTTCGAGGCGGCGGACGAGGCGCTGGGAGAGAAGCTGTCCACCCTGTGCTTCGAGGGCCCGGAAGACGCGCTGAAGCTGACGGCCAACACCCAGCCGGCCATCCTGACCGTGTCGGTGGCGGCGCACGCCGTCTTCTCCAAGCGGGGGCCCGTGCCGGCCTTCGTGGCGGGGCACTCGCTGGGCGAGTACTCCGCGCTGGTGGCCGCCGGCGCCCTGTCCCTGGGGGACGCGGCCCGGGCGGTGCGCGCGCGCGGCACCTTCATGCAGGAGGCGGTGCCCGCGGGCGTGGGCGCCATGGCCGCCATCCTGGGCCTGGAGCCCCAGAAGGTGAAGGCGGCCTGTGACGCGGCGGCCGAGGGCCAGGTGGTGGCCCCCGCCAACTACAACTCGCCCGAGCAGACGGTCATCGCCGGGGACGCCGCGGCGGTGGAGCGCGCCGGGGTGAAGTGCAAGGAGGCCGGCGCCAAGCGGGTGATGCCGCTACCGGTGTCCGCCCCCTTCCACTGCGCCCTGATGGAGCCGGTGAAGCCCCGGCTGGCCGAGGTGCTGGGCCGCGTCCAGGTGAAGGCCCCCTCGGTGCCGGTGGTGAGCAACGTGGAGGCCCGTCCCAACGCGGACGCCTCGCGCATCGTCCCGCTGCTCTTGGAGCAGGTGAGCTCGCCGGTGCGCTGGATCGAGTGCGTGGAGGCGCTGAAGGCCGAGGGCGTCACCCGCGTGGTGGAGCTGGGGCCGGGCAAGGTGCTGTGCGGCCTGGTCAAGCGCATCACCAAGGACATCGAAACGTTCAACGTGGAAGACGCCGCGGGCCTGGAGAAGGTCCTCGCGGCGCTGGGGTGAGCGCATGAGCGGGTTCAAGGACAAGGTCGTGCTGGTGACGGGCGGCTCGCGCGGCATCGGCCGGGCGTGCGCGGTGGCCTTCGCGAAGGCGGGCGCCTCCACCGTGGTCATCAGCTACGCGGGCAACGAGGCGGCGGCCCAGGAGACGTTGGGCCTCATCCAGGCCGCGGGCGCCAGGGCGGAGGCCGTGAAGTTCGACGTGGCCGACACCGCCGCCTGCGCCAGCGCCATCGACGGCGTCGTCAAGGCGCACGGCCGGCTGGACGTGCTCGTCAACAACGCGGGCGTGGCCGTGGACGGGCTCGTGATGCGGGTGAAGGACGAGGACTGGGACCGGCAGCTGGACACCAACCTCAAGGGCGCCTTCGCCCTCATCCGCGCCGCCAGCCGCCCCATGATGAAGCAGCGGGGCGGGGCCATCATCAACATCACCTCCGTCGTGGGGGAGATGGGCAATGGTGGCCAGGCGGCCTACTCGGCCTCCAAGGCGGGGCTCATCGGCCTGACCAAGTCCGTGTCCCGGGAGCTGTCGAGCCGGAACATCCGGGTGAACGCCGTCTCCCCGGGCTTCATCGGGACGGACATGACGTCCCACCTGAATGACGAACTGCGCCAGAAGATGCTGGAGGGCATCCCCCTGGGGCGCCTGGGCAACCCGGAGGAGGTGGCCAGCGCCGTCCTCTTCCTGGCGGGAGACGGGGCGTCCTACATCACCGGCGAGGTCCTGAAGGTCAACGGCGGCATGTACATGTAACCCAAGGTTGGATTGCCGCCGGGCGTGGGATATACCGCGCCGGCTTTCGATCAGGGTCCGGGAAGCCTCCGGGCCCCTATCTGGTTCCTGGAGGGTTCTACACATATGTCGACGTCAGCCATTGAGACCAAGGTCAAGAACATCATCGCCGACCAGCTCGGGGTGGGAGAGGACGAGATCAAGCCCGAGTCGTCCTTCATCGAGGACCTTGGCGCGGACAGCCTCGACATCGTGGAGCTCGTGATGGCGATGGAGGAGGAGTTCGAGGTCGAAATCCCCGACGAGGAGGCCGAGAACATCAAGACCGTCGGCGACGCCATCAACTACATCAACACCCACAAGAAGTAAGGCATCCCCAGGGCGTGCCGGGGTGCGGGGAGACGCCACGAAGGTGGCGTCCCCGGTGTCCCACTCGCCACCGGAGAGGACCGTGTCACACCGTCGAGTCGTCATCACCGGTACCGGGCTCATCTCGGCACTGGGCACAGGAACCGAGAAGAACTGGCAGGCGATGCTCGCCGGCAAGTCGGGTATTGCCCTGGTCACGCGCTTCGACCCGTTGAAGATCGACGCGCGAATCGCCGGCGAGGTGAAGGACTTCGAGCCGGAGACGTTCATCGACAGGCGCGAGGTGCGCCGGATGGACCTCTATGCCCAGTACGCCATGGCCGCCGCGGACATGGCCGTCAAGGAGTCGGGCATCCCCATCGGTCCGGACCAGCCTCACGGCTACGCCCCGGAGAAGGTCGGAGTCATCGTCGGCTCGGGCATCGGCGGCATCTCCTCGCTCGAGGAGCAGCACCGCAAGGGGCTGGAGAAGGGGTTCGACCGGCTGTCGCCCTTCTTCATCATCCAGATGATCGTCAACATGGCGCCCGGCCTCATCTCCATGCGGTACAACTGCAAGGGTCCCAACTGGGCCCCGGTGTCCGCGTGCGCCACCAGCGCCCACGCCATTGGCGAGGCCTACAAGTCCATCAAGCTGGGTGAGACGGACGCGGCCATCGCCGGCGGCGCCGAGGCGGCCATCACCCCGCTGGGGCTGGGTGGCTTCTCGGTGATGAAGGCGCTGTCCACGCGCAACGACGACCCGGCGGGCGCCAGCCGGCCCTTCGACAAGGACCGTGACGGCTTCGTCATGGGCGAGGGCGCGGGCATGCTCGTCCTGGAGGAGCTGGAGCACGCGAAGAAGCGCGGCGCCAAGATCCTCGCGGAGCTGGTGGGCTACGGGGCGAACTCGGACGCGTACCACGTGACGCAGCCGGCCCCCGAGGGCGAGGGTGCGGCGCGCTGCATGCGGCTGGCGCTCCAGTCGGCGGGCATGACGCCGGACCAGGTGGGCTACATCAACGCCCACGGCACCTCCACCCCGTTCAACGACGCGAACGAGACCAAGGCCATCAAGGCGGTGTTCGGCGACCACGCGCGCAAGCTGGCGGTGTCCTCCACCAAGTCCATGACGGGCCACATGCTCGGCGCGGCGGGTGGCGCGGAGGCCGTGGTCAGCGCGCTGGTGCTGTCGCGCAACATCCTGCCGCCCACCATCAACCAGGTGACGCCGGACCCGGACTGTGACCTGGACTACGTGCCGAACACGGCGCGCGAGGCGAAGGTGGACGCGGTGATGAGCAATTCGTTCGGCTTCGGTGGCACCAACGCGGTGCTGCTGTTCAAGCGGTTCTAGCCGGCCCCAGGAGAGCCCCGCGTGAAAGTCCTCATCGCTTCCGACCACGCGGGCCTGGAGCTCCGGCAGGAGCTGGTGGCTTCGCTGAAGGAGCGGGGCGTGGCCCATGACGACGTGGGCCCCGTCACCCGCGACTCGGTGGACTACCCGGACTTCGCCACCCGGGTGGCCCGGGCGGTGGCGGCCGGGGAGTACGCGCTGGGCGTGCTGGTGTGTGGCACGGGCATCGGCATGAGCATCGTCGCCAACAAGCACCGGGGCGTGCGCGCGGCCCTGTGCACCACCGAGTTCGAGGCCCGCATGGCCCGCGCTCACAACGACGCCAACGTGCTGTGCCTGGGCCAGCGCGTGGTGGGGGCCGGCGTGGGCCGCGCCATCCTCGAGGCGTTCCTCAGCACCCCCTTCGAGGGCGGCCGCCACGAGCGGCGCGTCCAGAAGATCCGCGAGGCCGAGTCCCAGGGCTAGCGGCCCCGCCGTACCCGTTGTCGTCGAGGGAATCCGCCATGGAGAACACCCGCACGCTGACCGACGTGGACCCCGAGATTGCCCGGGTCCTCCACGAGGAGACCCGGCGCCAGGAGGAGGGGCTGGAGCTCATCGCCTCGGAGAACTTCGTCTCTCCGGCGGTGCTGGAGGCGGTGGGCTCGGTGCTCACCAACAAGTACGCGGAGGGCTACCCCGGCAAGCGCTACTACGGCGGCTGCGAGGTGGTGGACATCGCGGAGAACCTGGCCATTGCCCGTGCGAAGGAGCTGTTCGGCGCGGACTCCGTCAACGTGCAGGCGCACTCGGGCAGCCAGGCCAACATGGGCGCCTTCATGGCGCTGATGAAGCCGGGCGACACCATGCTGTCGCTCGACTTGAACTCCGGCGGCCACCTCACGCACGGCGCGGCGTTCAACTTCTCCGGCAAGCTCTACAAGGTCGTCCACTACGGCCTGACGCGCGAGACGGAGACCATCGACTTCGCCCAGGTGGAGGCGCTGGCCAAGGAGCACAAGCCCAAGGTCATCGTGGTGGGCGCCAGCGCGTACCCGCGTACGCTCGACTTCGCGAAGTTCCGCGAGATTGCGGACGGCGTGGGCGCGGCGATGCTGGTGGACATGGCGCACATCGCCGGCCTGGTGGCCGCGGGCGTGCACCCGTCGCCGGTGCCCTTCGCGGACATCGTCACCAGCACCACCCACAAGACGCTGCGCGGCCCGCGCGGCGGCCTGGTGCTCAGCCGCGAGGCGTACGCCAAGAGCATCAACAGCCAGATCTTCCCCGGCATCCAGGGCGGCCCGCTGATGCACGTCATCGCCGGCAAGGCGGTGGCCTTCAAGGAAGCGCTGTCGCCCGAGTTCAAGACGTACCAGCGGCAGATTGTCGCCAACGCGAAGGCGCTGGCGGAGGCGCTGCTGCGCGCGGGCCTGCGGCTGACGTCCGGCGGCACCGACAACCACCTGATGCTGGTGGACCTGCGCCCCAAGAAGCTCACCGGCAAGGTGGCCGAGGAGGTCCTTGGCAAGGCCGGCATCACCGTGAACAAGAACATGATTCCGTTCGACCCGGAGAAGCCGATGACGACGTCCGGCGTCCGGGTGGGCACGCCGGCGATTACGACGCGTGGCATGCGCGAGGCGGAGATGGCGGTGGTGGGGCAGCTCATCGGCGAGGCGCTGGACGCCGCGCAGGACGACGCGGCCCTGGCCCGCATCCGGGGCAAGGTGAAGGAGCTGTCGCAGGGCTTCCCGCTGTATGCCTCGCGGCTGAAGTAACGGGAGCGCCTCCACCGCCCCCATGCGCTGCCCCTTCTGCCAGGACGCCGAGAACAAGGTCATCGACTCTCGCGAGTCGCACGAGGGCTCGGTCATCCGCCGTCGCCGCGAGTGCCTGGCCTGCAAGCGCCGCTTCACCACGTACGAGCGGGTGGAGGAGCTCTACCCGCTCATCGTGAAGAAGGACGGGCGGCGCGAGGCGTTCGACCGGGAGAAGATTGTCAGCGGCCTGAAGAAGGCGTGTGAGAAGCGGCCGGTCTCCGCCGACCAGCTGGAAGAGACGGTGGTGGCCATTGAAAGGCTGCTGCAGGGCATGGGCGAGAAGGAGGTCCCCTCGTCCGTCATCGGCGAGGAGGTCATGCGCCGGCTGCAGCAGCTGGATGAAGTGGCGTATGTGCGCTTTGCCTCCGTGTACCGGAGCTTCCGTGACATCGCGGAGTTCATGCACGAGCTGAAGGACTTGCTCGAGGCCGAGGAGCGCGAGCGCAAGGCGAAGCCTCCGATTCCGCCCGGCAAGGGCGGGTGAGAGGGCGTATGCGGCTGCTCACGCGGGCACGGATGGAGGCAACGCGGGCGCCCCGGGCGAAGCGGGCGGCGGACTTCGACCGCGCGGTGGCCGAGTTCTTCATGCGCATCGCGCTGGAGGAGGCCGCCAAGGGCCTGGGCCGCACCAGCCCGAATCCCGTGGTGGGCGCGGTGCTGGTGAAGGGCGGGCGCATCATCGCCCGCGGCTACCACAAGAAGGCGGGCACCGCGCACGCCGAGGTGGTGGCGCTGGAGGCCGCGGGCTCGAAGGCGAAGGGCGCGGACCTCTACACCACGCTGGAGCCGTGCGACCACTACGGGCGCACGCCCCCGTGCAGCCTGGCCATCATCGAGGCCGGGGTGCGCCGGGTCATCTGCGCGTCGGCGGACCCCAACCCCCAGGTGAGCGGCAAGGGCGTGGCGCGGCTGCGGCGCGCCGGGGTGCAGGTGCTCACGGGCGTGCTCCAGGAAGAGGCCGACAAGCTCAACCGGCCCTTCTTCAAGGTGATGCGCACGGGCCTGCCGTGGGTGACGCTGAAGGCGGCGGTGACGCTGGACGGGAAGCTGGCTACGGCCACCGGCGACTCGCGCTGGGTGACGGGCGAGAAGGCGCGCGCGTGGGTGCACCGGCTGCGCGACTCGGTGGACGTCATCCTGGTGGGCGCCAACACGGTGCGCAAGGACGACCCGAAGCTCACCACCCGGCTGCCGGGCGGCGGGGGCAAGGACCCGCTGCGCGTGGTGGTGGACAGCCACCTGCGCCTGTCCCCGGGCTACACCGTCTTCACCCAGCGCAGCCCCGCGCGCACCGTCATCGCCACGCTGGAGGACCCGGAGGGCCGCAAGGCGCGGCGCTTCCTCGCCCAGGGCGTGGAGGTGTGGCAGGTGCGCCAGAAGGCGGGCCGGGTGGACCTGAAGGCCCTGCTGCGCCGCATCGCCAAGGGCGGCCTCAACCACGTGCTGGTGGAGGGCGGGGCGGAGCTGTACGGCTCCTTCCTGCGCGGGCACCACGCGGACGCGCTGGCGCTGTTCCTCGCGCCCAAGCTGATTGGCAGCCCCGGCCTGTCGTGGGCGGGCGATCTGGGCGTGAAGGAGATGGCCCAGGCCGTGGCCGTGAGCGACCTCACCTTCGAGCGGTACGGCGACGACGTGCTGCTCCAGGCGCTGCTGTAGGACTCCCGGCGCGGGCAACCCGCCCCGGCGCCGGTTATAAGGCGCCCCATGTTCACCGGACTCATCCAGGACCTGGGCAGGGTGGAGCGCGTCATCCCCGGCGGCATGACGGACCTCTGGATTCGCACGACGCTGGGCGCGGAGAGGTTCGACCTGGGCGAGTCCATCGCCGTGGACGGCGCGTGCCTCACGGTGGTGGAGCGCTCGGGGGACACCTTCAAGGTCCAGGCCGCGCCGGAGACGCTGCGGCGCACCACCCTGGGCGCCGTGCGGCCGGGCGACCGGGTGAACCTGGAGCGCGCCCTGGCGCTGGGCGACCGGCTGGGCGGGCACCTGGTCTCCGGCCACGTGGACGCCGTGAGCCAGGTGCTGGAGACGTACCCCGAGGGCGGCTCCTGGGTGATGGTCTTCCGGCTGCCCGGGGAGCTGGCTCCCTACTTCATCGAGAAGGGCTCGGTGGCCATCGACGGCATCAGCCTCACGGTGAACACGGTGGGGGAGGACCGCTTCGCAGTGCAGCTCATCCCGGAGACGCAGGAGCGCACCACCCTGCGGGGCAAGCCGGTAGGGGCCCGGGTCAACCTGGAGGCGGACCAGATTGGGAAGTACGTGGCCCGGCTGTTCGCGCTCCAGCGGGGGCAGGGGGCACCCGGGGGCGGCGGGCTGACGGCGGCGGCCGTCCGGGCGGCGGGGTTCGGCACGCCGTAGCAGGCGACGCCGGGGCCCGGGTGGTGTAGGAAGCGCCGCATGCCTCGCTATTTCGACGGTGACTTCCTTCCCCCCAAGGGGCGCTTCGCCATCTGCGTGGCCCGCTTCAACGGCTTCATCACCGAGGAGCTGGCCAAGGGCGCCGTGGACACCCTGGTGCGCCATGGCGTCGCGGACGCGGACATCGACGTGTACCGCTGCCCCGGCACCTACGAGCTGCCCGGCCTGGTCCGCCGCATCACGGAGTCCCGCCAGTACGCGGGCGTCATCACCCTGGGCGCCGTCATCCGGGGCGGCACCCCCCACTTCGACTACGTCGCGGGCGAGTGCGCCAAGGGCATCGGCTCGGTGGCCTTCACCGCGGCGGCGGCCTCGCCGGCCACGGCCGTCACCTTCGGTGTGCTGACGTGCGACACCGTGGAGCAGGCCATCGACCGGGCGGGCGTGAAGGCGGGCAACAAGGGCGCGGAGGCCACGCTGGCCTGCATCGAGATGGTCAACCTGTACGCGAAGCTGGCGGCGACCGAAGGAAGGAAGGGGTAGCCATGGGCGCGCGGAGAACGGGACGCGAGCGGGCACTGCAGGCGCTCTACCAGCTGGACATGTCGCAGGCGACGGTGGCCGAGGCCCTGGAGTCCGCGTGGACGGCCTCCGAGGAGGCCAAGAGAGACCCGGACGCGGTGAAGTTCGCCCGCGAGCTGGTGGAGGGCGTGCAGGCCCACCGCGACGAAATCGACGAGCTGATTGAGCGGCACAGCCACAACTGGCGGCTGGACCGCATGTCCCGCATCGACCGCAACGTGCTGCGCCTGGGCATCTTCGAACTGAAGTACCGCCCCGACATCCCCCGCAAGGTGTCCATCAACGAGGCGGTGGAGCTGGGGAAGAACTTCGGGACCGAGGAGTCCAGCGCCTTCGTGAACGGCCTGCTGGACCGGGTCGCCGTCGCGCTCAACAAGCAGTGAGCCCCTGACGCGGGGGAGGGACGCGCCGTGAGCCAGACGACGACGCACGACATCGGGTTGGACGGGCTGGACGCGCTCGGCGGGGTAGATGCCCTCTGCCTCTTCGTGAGCGAGGATGACCGGCCCCTGCCGTCCTCCGCGGGCTACGTGGACTGGCGCCTGTGCGGCGCGCTGTCCCGGGTGCTCAAGAATGGCTTCTTCACCGGCGCCAAGGACGACTGGCTCCTGCTGCCGTCCGACGGGAAGCTGCCTGTGCCGCGCATCTTCGTGGTGGGGCTGGGCTCCCGTCAGAAGCTGGACGCTGGCGCCCTGGGCGAGGCCCTGGCCAACGCGGGCCGGGTGCTGAGCCGGGCGAAGGTGGACTCGGTGGCCCTGGAGGTGCCCGGAGGCGGCCGGACGGAGGACGCGGCGCGGGCCGAGGCCTTCCAGAAGGGCTTCCTGCCGGCGTTCAAGGGCGCACGGGTAGCGGTCCTCGCGGACAAGGGGCTCGTCCGGCTGCTGCCAGGCCGCAAGGGGTGACGCCCGGCGGCCGGGCGGGTGTTCTGTTAGGATGCACCGCCCGGGGCGAGCGCACATGCGTGTGAAGGTGTTGATTGTCGAGGACTCGAAAGCGTCGCGCGAGTACATCGCGGCGATGGTAGAGGCCGTGGAGGGCATCGAGGCGGTGGTGACCTCGAGCGGCTTCGAGGCGCTGAAGCTGCTGCCGCGCCACCGGTTCGAGCTCATCATCACCGACATCAACATGCCGGACATCAACGGGCTGGAGCTCATCAACTTCGTCAAGAAAAACCCCAACTACCGGGACGTGCCGCTCTTCATCATCACCACCGAGGGGCGCGAGCAGGACCGCGAGCGGGGGATGGCGCTGGGCGCGACGGAGTACCTGGTCAAGCCGTTCCTGCCCGGGAGCCTGGAAGGGCTCCTGCGCCGGTACCTGAAGCTGCCGTGAACCCCGGGAGCAAGGCCCTGGCCGAGTTCGTGGCCGAGGCGACGGAAATCCTCGACGCCCTGGGCAAGGACCTGCTCGTCCTGGACGAGCGGCGCGGCCAGGAGGCGGACCCGGAGCTGGTCAACGGCATCTTCCGCGCCGCGCACTCGCTCAAGGGGCTGTCCGGCCTGTTCGGCCAGGAGCGCATCTCCCGCCTGGCGCACGGCACCGAGGACCTGCTCGACAGGCTGCGGCTGGGGAAGCTGCGGCTGGACGACACGGTGCTGGACGCGCTGATTGAAGTGCTCGACGCCTTCCAGGCGCTGCTGGCGGAGGCGGCGCGGGGCGCGGAGTCCGAGCCGCTCACCCGGCGCGTGGAGGACATGTCCACGCGGCTGGAGCGGCTGGGCTCTCCTCCGGCCGTGTCGGACGAGGACCCGCTGGACAGGCTGGAGCTGGACGCGCACGTGCGCTCCGTCTTCACCGAGTACGAGGAGCACCGGCTGCGGGAGAACGTGCGGCGCGGCGTGTCCCTGTGGCGCGTGCGCGCGGCGTTCGACTTGTCCGACTTCGACAAGGGGCTGGCGGACCTCAACGCGCGCCTCAAGCCGCTGGGCGAGGTCATCAGCACGCTGCCCTCCGCGCGGCCCGGTGGGACGCACGGCATCGCCTTCGACCTCATCTTCGGCGCGCAGGCGGCCAGCGCGCAGCTCGAGGCCGGGCTCCAGGGCACGCCCGCGGAGCTGTCCCAGCTGGTGGTGCGCCCCGCGGCGCCCCAGGCCTCCACCGGCGGCCCGTCCTCCACCTCCCAGTCCACGCTCACCCGGGTGGCGCCCGCCGAGGTGGTGCCCGCGGCTCCGGCGAAGCGGGGCGGCAAGAAGAAGGGCGCCAGGGCCGCGCCGGGGCCCGGGGCCCAGCCGCTGCTGCCCTCCCTGACGCGCGCCGGGGACATCGCTGCTCCGGACTCGGACTCGGGCTCGGGCTTGGGCTCAGGCTCGGAAGACGCGCTGGTGCCGGCTTCGTCCCTCCAGCCCTACGACGCCGGCACGCCCCCGGCGCCGCCGGTGGCCCTCGTGCAGGGGCCCTCCGTGGCGCAGCGGGTCCGGGCCGTGGTGACGGAGGCTCCGGGCGCGCAGAAGGCCGTCACGCCCGCGGCCGGGCGCATGGAGGCGGACACGTCGCTGCGCTCGCTGACGCAGACGGTGCGCGTGGACATCGGCCGGCTGGACGGCCTCATCAACATGGTGGGCGAGCTGCTGCTCATCAAGGCCAACCTCCAGCGCCTGGCGGAGTCCGCGCGGCAGGACGGCACGGTGGCGCTGTCCAAGTTGTTCGGTCAGGAGCTGGCGCGCGAGACGCGGGGCCTGGAGCGCAAGCTGGAGGCGCTCCAGGAGGGCCTGCTGGAAGCGCGGATGGTGCCCGTCGGCCAGGTGTTCGACAAGCTGGCCCGGCTGGTGCGCCGCATCACCCGCGAGGCGGGCAAGGAAATCGAGTTCGTCATCAGCGGCGGCGAGGTGGAGCTGGACAAGCTCATCGTCGAGGAGCTGAGCGACCCGCTGATGCACCTCATCCGCAACGCCATCGACCATGGCGTGGAGTCGCCCGAGGCGCGGCTGGCGGCGGGCAAGTCCCGGCGCGCGGTGGTGTCGCTGCGCGCCGAGCAGAAGGGCAACCACGTCGTCATCGAGGTGAGCGACGACGGGGCCGGCATCGACGAGCTGCGCGTGCGCGAGGTGGCCCTCACCCGGGGCCTCATCACCTTCTCCCAGGCGGCGGAGATGAGCCGGCGCGAGCTGCTCAACCTCATCTTCCTGCCCGGCTTCTCCACCGCGCGCAGCGTGTCCGAGCTGTCCGGGCGCGGCGTGGGCCTGGACGTGGTGAAGAACAACCTGGGCAACCTGTCCGGCATCATCGACGTGTGGAGCGAGCGCGGGAAGGGCACCGCCTTCCACCTCACGCTGCCCGTCACCCTGGCCATCATCCGCGCGCTCGTCGTCGGGGTGAGCGGGCGCACCTACGCGGTGCCGCTCAACAGCGTGCTGGAAATCCTCTCCGTGCAGCCCAGGGAAATCCGCACGGTGGAGCGCCGCGAGGTGCTGGACCTGCGCGGGCAGACGCTGCCCTTCGTGCGGCTGGCGAGGATGTTCGCGCTGCCGGAGCGGCCGGTGAGCCGGCACTTCGTGGTGGTGGTGGGGCTGGCGCAGGAGCGGCTGGGCATCGCCGTGGACGAGCTGCACGGCCAGCAGGACATCGTCACCAAGCCCCTGGGAGGCCGGCTCCAGTCCGTCCGGGGCATCTCCGGCGCCACGGACCTGGGCAACCGGCGCACGGTGCTGGTGCTGGACGTGGCGGCGCTGCTGGAGGAGGGCATGGCCCTGGAGCGGCGTCGGGCGTGACTCGCGGCGCGGTAGGGCCGTCCGGTGCTATTCTTGGTGGCCGTGTCCAGGTTCGCTGAGCTGCTCGACGACTTCTTCTACCGCCCGGACGAGGATGTCGCCGGCCTGCAGGACTTTGCTTCCGGGAGCGACGGGGCCCAGGGCTCCGCGCCCGAGGAGGTGCCGGAGGAGTACCTGGCCTTCCGCCTGGAGGGCGAGTGCTACGCGGTGCCCATCCGCGTCGTGCGCGAAATCTCCAAGGTGCCGCCGCTGACGGAGATTCCGCGGGCGGAGCCCCACCTGCTGGGCGTGATGAACCTGCGGGGCGAGCTGCTGCCCGCCTACGACATCAAGATGCGGCTGCGGCTGGCGGACCGGGCGCCGGTGGTGGCCGGGCCCGAGGCACTCCAGCCCCCGCGCGAGGCGCGCATCCTGGTGCTGCGCACGGAGTCCGGCCCGGCCGGGGTGTGGGTGGACGGCGTCACCGGCGTGGTGAAGCTGAAGCCCTCCATGCTGGAGGCGGCGCCGCCGGGGCTGCGCACCGGGGAGCGCGACTGCGTGGTGGGCATCGGCCGGCGGGGCGCGACGCTCTACATCCTCCTGGACCCGGAGCAGGCGCTCTCGTCATGAAGGACTCCGTCAACCTCCTGGCGCGCCGGCCGCGCGCGGTGCTGGACGCGCCCACCTCCGAGGCGGACACGGTGGTGCAGCTGTGCGCCTTCTTCGTGGGCCGCGAGGAGTACGTGCTGGACATCATGCGCGTGGAGGAAATCCTCCCGCCCCAGCGTGTCACCCCCATCCCCCATGCTCCTTCCTTCGTGGAGGGGGTGCTGCACCTGCGAGGCACCATCCTGCCGGTGGTGGACCTGCGCAGCCGGCTCCTGGGCCAGCCGACGCCGGAGTCGCCCAAGGCGCGGCTGCTGGTGTGCCGGCTGGGGACGCGGCGCGTGGCGGTGCGCGTGGACCGGGTGGCGGAGGTGATGCGGGTGCGCCGCGGGGACATCAAGCCCGCGCCCGCGCTGGTGGTGGCGGGGCGCTCGCCCTTCGTGGTGGGCGTGTGCGGGCCGCCGGAGCGCCTGAGGTTGCTGCTGGACCTCAAGGCCCTGCTGCGCGCGGAGCTGGAGCGCGAGTCCTCGAGGAAGCCGGAGTGAGCATGGAAGGGGTGTCACGGATGGAGACGCAGGGACTGGAAGGGCACCGCCGCATCCTCGGCATCCTCTTCATCGTGATGAACGCCCTGACGCTGCTGGCCGCGGTGGCGGTGGTGGGCGTCATGCTCTTCGCCAGCACCCTGGGGGGGCCGGACATGCCTCAGGAGTCGCGCACGGTGATGCTCGTCGGCACCCTCGGCATGGGCGGGTGCCTCCTGCTGGTGGGGCTGCCGGGCATCATCACCGGCGTCGGCCTGCTGAAGCGCCGGCGGTGGGCGAGGATGGCGGCGCTGGTGCTGGGCATCATCTCCCTGCCGAGCGCCCCCCTGGGCACGGCGGTGGGCATCTACGCCCTCTGGTTCTACATGCAACAGGGGTCCGACCAGGTCTTCGAATGAACCACCTGCCCGAGTTCCCGGCGGAGGAGGAGCGGTACCGGGCGCTCCACGAGCTGGACCCCCGGATGCCGGGGGCGTTGGAGGTGCTGGTGCTCGGCCTCCACGACGAGAGCTGGCGCGTGCGCCACATCGCGGCCGAGGCCCTCAAGCGGCTGCCGTCGCCGCGCGAGGTGGCCGAGCGCCTCATCTGCGTGCTGGGAGAGCGGGGCGAGACGGGCGCGCGCAACGCGGCGGCGGAGGCGCTGGCGGGCCTGGGCGGTGCGTCCCTGGGGCCGCTGGTGCGGCTGCTGGCGCACCCGGACCCGGATCAGCGCAAGTTCGCGGCGGACATCCTCGGGCAGCTCGGGCAGCGCACCGCGGAGCTGCCCCTGGTTCAAGCGCTGGAGGACGCCGACCTCAACGTGCGGGTGGCCGTCTCCGAGGCGCTGGGACGGGTGGGCGGCGAGCACGCGGCCCGCGCGCTGGAAGCGCTGCTGGAGGACCCGGAGCCCCTGCTGAGGCTGTCCGCGCTGGAGGGGCTGGCGCTGCTGCGGTGCCCGCCGCCGCTGTCCGTCGTGGTGGCGCTGCTGGGGGACATGCGGCTGCAGCGCAGTGCCTTTCGCGTGCTGGGGCTGGTGCCCCAGGTGGCGGCCACCGAGCGCATCTGCCAGGGCCTGGCGTCACCGCTGCGCTCGGTGCGCGAGGCGGCCCTGGGCGGACTGGGGACGCAGACGGCGCTGGCGGAGCCGGTGCGGCGCGGTGAAATCGAGGCGGTGGTGCGCGCGGCGCTGCGGCGGCTGCCGGACGCGGCGGAGCGGCTGGCCCAGGCGCTGGAGGCCGACGACGTCACGGTGCGCGCGGGCGCCCTGGTGGCGGTGGCGGCGCTGGGCGAGGCGTCGCTCGCGGTGCCGGTGGCGGAGGCGGCGCGCGAGGACCGGCTGCTGCGCGAGGTGCTGAACACGCTGTGCCGGCTGGGGCCGGAGGGCGGGCGCGCGCTGCTGGCCCGGATGCCGGACTTGTCCCTGCCGGCGCGGGCGGCCGCCGTCGAGGCGCTGGTGGACCTGGTGGACCCGTCGTCGGTGACGGCGCTGTGCGCGCTGCTGGAGTGGGCGGAGGAGGACCTGCGCGCCGGCGTGGTGCGCGCGCTGGGCCGCACGCGCTCTCCGGAGGCCGTGCCCCCGCTGGTGGACCTGCTGGTGGACCCGGCCCTGGCGGGCGTGGCGACCCGGGCGCTGGGCGTGCTCGCGGGCAGCGCGCGGCCCGCCGTGCTGGCGGCGCTGGAGGAGGCGGTGGAGAATCGGGCGACTCCGGCGGCGGTGGCGGCGCTGGCCCGCGTGGGCGGCGCGCCCGCGCTGCCCGCGCTGCGGCGGCTGGCCCGGGACGTGGAGCCCCCCTGGCGCGCGGCGGCGGTGGAGGCCGCGGGAGAGGTGGACGGCGCGGTGGGCCGGGAGCTGTCGCGCGCGGCGCTGGCGGACGAGGCGGTGCCGGTGCGGGCCGCGGGCGCGCGCGCCATGGGACGGCTGGGCGGCCCGGAGGCGGGGGCGCTGCTGCTGCCCGCGCTGCATGACGAGGACGTGTCCGTGCGGCTGGCCGCGGTGCAGGCGGTGGGCGAGTGCGGCGCGGTGGAGCGGGCGACGGAGCTGGAAACGCTGGTGCGGCACCCGGACGGCGCGCTGGCGGTGGCGGCGGTGCGCGCGCTGGCGCGGCTGGGGGCGGCGAGCCCCCACGTGTTGCGGGAGGCGGCGGGCCATCCCGACGCGGAGGTGGTGAAGGCGGCCCTGTCCGCGGGAGCGGTGTCCGAGGAGGGCGTGGCGCTGGCGCTGGCGCTGCTGGGCCATGCGCGCTGGGACGTGCGCGCGGCGGCGGCGCGGGTGCTGGGGGATTCGGGCGGGCCGGAGTGCCTGGGCGCCGCCCGCCAGGCGCTGGAGGCGGAGCCGGACGCCCTGGCGCGGCAGACCCTGTCCGACGCGGTGGAGCGCCTGTCCAGGCGCTGAGGGGGAACCGCGTGTCACGCTTCGACGACAGTCGCCCGGAGATGACGGTGGAGGAGTTCCGCCTCCTGCGGGACCACGTGTATTCGCACTGCGGTATCCTGGTGCACGAGGACATGAAGTTCGTGATGGAGCGCCGGCTGTGGCCGCGGCTGGAGGCGCTGGGCCTGGCGGACTTCGGCGCGTACCACCGCTACCTGCGCTACGACCCGCAGCGGCACGCCGAGCTGGAAGCGGCCGTCGAGTCGCTCACCACGCACGAGACGTACTTCTTCCGCGAGCCCTCGCAGCTCAAGGCCTTCTGCGACGAGCTGCTGCCGGTGCTGGAGAAGCGCAACGGGCGCCTGAAGCGGCTGCGGCTGTGGTCGGCGGGCTGTTCCTCCGGCGAGGAGGCCTACACGCTGGCCATGCTCCTCAAGGACAGCCACCGCTTCGACGACTGGGACGTGGAGGTGTACGGCACGGACATCTCGCGGCGCGTGCTGGCGCTGGCGCGGCGCGCGGAGTACGGCCCGTCCGCGCTGCGCGCCACGTCGGCGGACCTGCTGGAGCGCTTCTTCGTGCCGGCGGGCAACAACCGCGTGCGCGTACGCGACGAGGTGCGCTCCTGGGTGTCCTTCGGCCACCACAACCTGCTGGACGAGACGGGCAGCCAGCTGGTGCCGCGCATGGACGCCGTCTTCTGCCGCAACGTGATGATCTACTTCGACCAGGCGGCGCGCCGCCGGGTGCTGCGCATCGTCAGGGACCGGCTCGTTCCAGGGGGGTATCTGTTGCTGGGCCACTCGGAGAACCTCCTCAACCTGGGCGCGGACTTCGAGCTGGTGCACCTGCGCGGAGACCTGGTGTACCGCCGGCCGGAGCTGCCGGGGTTGACGGGAGGGGAGGGCCGATGAGCGCGCAGGACTCCATCTCCGTGCTCGTCATCGACGACTCGGCGCACAACCGCCGCACCCTCTCCACGCTGCTGGAGTCCGCGCCGGACGTGCGCGTGCTGGACCGCGCGGCGGACGGCGAGGAGGGGCTGAAGAAGGTCCTGGAGCTGAAGCCGGACGTGGTGACGTTGGACTTGGAGATGCCGAAGCTGGGGGGCTACACATTCTTGCGGCTGCTGATGCGCACGCTGCCCACGCCCGTCATCGTCATCTCCAGCTACGCGCACAAGTCGGACGTGTTCAAGGCGCTGGAGCTGGGGGCCTTCGACTTCATCGCCAAGCCGCCCCGGGGCACGCAGGAGGCGCTGGACGGGCTGCGCGGCGAGCTGCTCGACAAGGTGCGCGCGGCCCGGCACGTCCGTCCCGGACAGCGGCACGCGGCGCCGGGCGCGCGGGCCATGGCGGTGGCGGGCGAGCTGCCGCTGGTGGTGGCGGTGGGCGCGTCCACGGGCGGGCCTCCCGCTGTCCAGCGACTGCTGGAGGGGCTGGCCGCGGAGCCGACGCCGTGCGTGCTGGTGAGCCAGCACATGCCCTCGCAGTTCACCCGCGCCTTCGCGGAGCGGTTGGACCGCATCGGCCCCTTCACGGTGACGGAGGCGTGTGACGGGGACGTGGTGCAGCCGGGGCACGTGTACATCGCCCCGGGCGGGCGTCACATGGTGGTGGCCGAGCGCGGGACGCGGCTGGAGCTGCACACGCCGCCGCCCACGCCGCTGGACAAGTACGCGCCCAGCGTGGACCGGCTCTTCACCAGCGTGGCGCAGGTGCTGGGCTCCAAGTCGCTGGCCGTCGTGCTGACGGGCATGGGCGCGGACGGCGCGGAGGGCGCCCGCGAGGTGCACCGCGCGGGCGGCGAGGTCTGGGCCGAGTCGGAGGAGACGGCCGTCGTGTTCGGCATGCCCGGAGAGGCCATCGCCACCGGGGCGGTGAAGCGCGTGCTGCGGCTGGGCGACATCGGCCCCGCGCTGGCCGCCGTGGCGAAGCGGCGGCGGTAGTCAGGGACAGTCCGGCTTCAGCGCTCTGTCCGGAAGCCCCGTACGCGGAGTGTCTTTGCCGGACAGCGCCCGGTGCCGGGCCTGTTGGTGCCGGACATGGCCTCGCGGGGCAGGTGGATCCACCGCTTGTCCCGGGTGTTAGGCTGAGCCGGACATGGCGCAGCAGATCCGAGCACTGGTGGTGGACGACTCGCAGGCGATGCGGCGGAGCATCATGTATGCCCTGCAGCGCCTGGACGGCGTGGTCTGCACCGAGGCGCAGGATGGGGCCGAGGGGCTGAAGAAGCTGACGCAGGGGCGCTTCGACCTGGTGCTGACGGACATCAACATGCCGCTGATGGACGGGCTGAAGCTCATCAGCCACATCCGCCAGGCGACGGACCACCGCAACGTGCCCATCGTCGTCATCACCACGGAGGGCGCGGCGGCGGACCGCGAGCGGGCGATGCGGCTGGGCGCCAGCGCGTACCTCGTGAAGCCCGTGCAGGCCCGCGTGGTGATGGACACGGTGCGTGACCTGCTGAAGCTGGACTGAGGGCGGACGCGCGCGAATGGATTCCGTCCTGCGGGTGGAGGGCCTGGAGAAGGCGTACGGAGACGTGAAGGCCGTGCAGGGGCTCACCTTCGAGGTGGCGCCCGGCGAGGTGCTCGGGCTGGTGGGGCCCAATGGCGCGGGGAAGACGTCCACGCTGAGGTGCCTGGCGGGCATCCTTCCGCCGGGCTCCGGCCGGGTGGTGGTGGCGGGACACGACCTGGGGCGCACGCCGGTGGAGGCGAAGCGCGCGCTGGCCTTCCTCCCGGACGAGCCGCGCTTCTTCGACTACCTCACGGTGTGGGAGCACCTGAACTTCACCGCGCGGCTCTACGGCGTGGAGGACTGGGAGGCCCGGGGCCGGGCGCTGCTGGAGGAGATGGAGCTGTCAGGCAAGGAGAAGGCGCTGCCTGGCGAGCTGTCGCGGGGCATGAAGCAGAAGCTGTCCATCGCCTGCGGCTTCCTGCACTCGCCGAAGCTCATCCTGCTGGACGAGCCGCTCACGGGCCTGGACCCCATCGGCATCCGCCGGATGAAGGCGTCGCTGCGGCGGCGGGCGGAGGAGGGCGCCGCGCTGGTGCTGTCCTCGCACCTGCTGCCGCTGGTGGAGGAGCTGTGCCACCGCCTGCTGGTGATTGCCGGCGGGCGGGCCGTGGCGCTGGGCACGCTGGCGGACATCCGCTCCCGGCTCAGCGGGCCGGACGCGGGGAGCGCGTCGCTGGAGGAGCTCTTCGTGCGCATCACCAGCGCGGCGGACGCGGACGTCGCCCTGCCCGCGAGCGGGACGGGAACACGCGCTCCGTGAGCTTCCCGGGCGCCGTCCTCTTCCTCTGGCGGGCCTCCTGGCGCAACCGCGTGCTGCGGCAGGTGCGGCGGCTGAAGCGGCCGCGCTACCTGCTGGGGGCCTTGGTGGGCCTGGCCTACGTGGCCTACGTCTTCTCGCGGGGCCTGAGCTTCCGGGGAGTGGGCGGCGGGGCGTCGCCGGGCGCGCGGCTGTTCACCGAGCTGTCGCTGGTCGTCTCCGCGCTGGGGACGGTGTTCGCCGCGTGGGCGCTGGGGCGCGACAGGCCGTCGCTGTCCTTCACGGAGACCGAGGTGGTGCAGCTCTTCCCCGCGCCCATCCCCCGGCGCGCGCTGCTGCACTACAAGCTGGTGCGCGGGCTGCTGGGGACGGTGGTGGGCGCGCTGTTCGCCACGCTGTTCGTCGGCCGGGTGGTGAGCGCCGCGCCGGTGCTGTTCTTCCTGGGCAGCAGCCTGGGGCTGGGGACGCTGTACCTGCACTCGACGGCGGCGTCCTTCATGCGCACGCGGCTGGCCGCGCGGGGCCGCTGGGGCGTGGCGGTGCGCTGGGGCGCCGTGGCGCTGGTGCTCGCCGCGGTGGTGCTCGCGGGGCTGGCCGCGCTGCGGGCGCACCCCATGCCGGACGACCTCTCCTCGTCGCGTGAGCTGCGGACGTGGCTGCGCGCGGTGCTGGACTCACCGGGCCTGGCGGCGGTGCTGTGGCCCGGGCAGGTGCTGGTGGCGCCCGCGCTGGCCCGGGACGTGGGCGCCTTCCTGCGCGCGCTGCCGCCGGTGCTGGGGCTGCTGGCCGCGCACTACGGCTGGGTGCTGCTGGCGGAGGTGCCCTTCGAGGAGACGGCGGTGGTGCGGGCAGAGGCGCACTCGCGGGCGCGGGCGCTGCGCGGCTCGGGGCAGCTGGCCCGGGTGGGGAAGCTCACGCTGCGCAGGCCGCCGTTCCGGCTGCTGGCGCGCGGGCGGCCGGAGGTGGCGCTCGTCTGGAAGAACCTCATCGCGCGCAGGCGGATGGGGGGCGGGGTGGCGATGTTCGTGGTGTTCGTCGTGCTGGGGGGCGCCATCGCGGCGCTGCTGGGCGATGCGCGCCTGTTCACGGACACCCGGCGGGTGGTGGGGCCCCTGGCGCTGACGCTGGCGGTGGTGATGACGGTGATGGGCCCGAGCGCCTTCCGCGTGGACCTGCGGATGGACCTGCCGAAGCTGGACCTGCTGCGCGCGATGCCGCTGACGGGCCGGCAGGTGGTGGGCGCGGAGCTGGCCGCGTCCGCGCTGTCGGTGGCCTTCCTCCAGCTCCTGCTGCTGGGCGTGGCGCTGGTGCTGGGGCCCGGGGAGGAAGAAGCGCGGCTGGGGGAGTGGTGGTGGCCGGGCGGCGTGGCGCTGGCGGTGTTCCTGCCCGCGGTGGCGCTGGCGGGCCTGTTCGTGCAGAACGCGGCCGTGGTGCTCTTCCCGGCCTGGGTGCCGCCCGCGGAGCTCGGTGAGCGGCCCCGGGGCCTCGAGGCCATGGGCCAGCGGCTCCTGGCGCTGGTGGGGACGATGGTGGTGACGCTGCTGGGGCTGCTGCCGGCGGCGGTGGTGGCGCTGCTGGTGGGGTTGCCGCTGGCGTCCGTGCTGGGGCCGTGGGTGCTGCCCGTGGCAGGCGTGGCCGCCGCGGCCGTGCTGGTGGGGGAGGTGTGGCTGGGCGTGGTGGCCCTGGGCCGCGCCTTCGAGGGCCTGGACGTGTCCGAGGACCGACCGGAGTAGGGCGGGGGACGGCTCGCTCCAGGCGCACGCGGAATCCGTGCGCCTGGAGCTCGGCGGTCAGTGCAGCGGACTACTGACGCGCGTCCATCTCCTGGGCGGGGATGGGGAAGCGCGCGTGCGGCGCGAAGCTGGGGTCCAGCTCACGGGGGAGCGTGTCCAGCTTGTCGTACCGGCGCAGGTCGATCCACCGGTGGCCACCCTCCATGAAGAGCGAGTAGCGCTTCTGCTTGAGCAGCTCGTCCAGGATGTTGGCCTCCGCCAGGTCCGTCCGGGCAGGCAGCTCACCGGACGTGGTGCGGATGAAGTTGATGTCATCCGCGGCCGGGCCGAAGTTGCCCAGGCCGATGTTGGCCTCCGCCCGCAGGAGGATGAGCTCCTCGTTGCGGATGATGGGCACGTTGGCGTTGCCGTCGGGGTACAGCGTGACGCGCAGGTTCGAGGCCAGCCGTCCATCCGCCGCGGTGCCGGAATTGGCGGGTGGCAGGACCCGCGTCTTCCTCGCCACGCGCGCATCCACCGAGCCGTCCGCCTTCTTGTCGGCATCCGTGACGATGGACGGGTGCGCGAAGATGTTGCGGCTGTTGAGGTTGTTGTCCAGGTCTCCCGAGTCGGTGGAGAACACGTGGTACACGCCCCGGCTCAGCGGACGGCTGGGGTTGAGGAACGACTGGCTCAGCGCGGTCAGCGCCGTGCCGTAGTCCTTCTGGTACACGGCCACCCGTGCCCTCACCGCGCGGTTGAACGTCAGGAACGTCGCCGGCTCGTTGAAGTCGTCCGTGGTGGAGTTCGGGTCATCGCCTCGGAAGCCGGAGCTCAGCGCGAAGGGAAACTGCCCCCCCGCGGCTGCCAGGTGTCCCGCGGCCTCGTCGAGCAGCGTGGCGATGTGCGCCAGCACCCGCTGCTTGTCCTCGATGGGCGGCAGCGCGCTGCCCAGGGGCCGGCCCACGTCGATGGGCGCGCCATTCGTGTCCCGCGTGTTGATGACGACCAGGAAGTCCAGCGCCTGCATCGTCTTCGTGAAGCCGCGGATGCCCTCCTTCCGCTCGTCCGAGACGCCCGGCACCTTCTCCAGCGCCTCCAGCAGCGTGTTGGCGTTGCGGATGTTGGCGTAGGGGGCCGCCCAGAAGTTGCCGCCGAAGGCCGGACCGCCCGGGTCCAGCGTGGGCCCCAGCAGCTCCTCGACGAGGCGCGGCTCGGCGCCGTCGAAGATGAACGCCTCACGGCCGATGACGCCCAGCTCGGCGATGTAGCCGTTCTGGGCCGCCAGGCCCACGCGCTGGCCCATCAGCAGGCCCGTGGCCGCGCTGTACACGGCCGAGGGCGACGGGTTGTCGCGGAAATCGTCCAGGCTCGGGTTGTCCAGGTCGGGGATGTCCAGGCTCCCGCACCCTCCGAGGGTCAGCGCGGCGCCGAGCGCCAGGAATGCCTTCTTCGTCTGATGGATGGTCATGGCCTTAGAACCCGACGTCGAGCGACGTCCAGAAGCTGCGGCTGGGGGGGAAGGGGGCGACGTCGATGTTGCGAGCGATGGCCTGGTTGCCGAAGTTGCTGACCTCCGGGTCCAGCCCCGAGTAGCTCGAGAAGGTGAGCAGGTTGCGGCCGCTGATGCTCAGCCGGGCCGACTGCACCTTCGGAATCGCCGACACCCACTGCTTGGGCAGGTTGTACATGAACGTCACCTCGCGCAGCTTCACGAAGGTGGCGTCCTCGATGTAGACGCCCGCGTTGCGGCGCCGGTCAATCAGGCGCTGGCGGCCGGCCGTCTCGAAGTCCGGAGACGTGCCCGCGCCGTCATAGAGCAGGCGGGTGAGGTTGAGGATGTCGCTGCCCTGCTGCCAGTCGAACAGGAAGGACAGGCTGAAGTCCTGGTAGCGCAGGGTGTTGGAGAAGCCCATCCGGAAGTCCGGCTCGGTGTCGCCAATCTTGCGCACCTGGGTGTTGCCGTTCTCGTCCACCACGTTGCCGACAATCTGCGTGGCGGACGCGCCCTGCTCGATGCGGAAGGCGCCCAGGCCGGTGCCGAAGCCGCCCGTGAGGAACGCGGGCACCGGCAGGTCCGTCACCTGGCTGCGGTTGAGCGCGAACGTCGCCGAGCTCGTCCACTCGAAGGCGCCGCGAATGGGCGTCACCTGCACCATGGCCTCCACGCCGCGGTTGCGCAGCGAGCCGCCGTTGAAGAACTGCGTGGTGAAGCCCGTGGAGGGCGCCAGCGCGCGCGACAGCAGCAGGTCGCTGATGGTGCGCTGGTACACGGTCAGCTCCGCCACCAGGTCGCCGCCGAAGAAGAGCGCGTCGACACCGGCCTCGATTTCACGCTGCCGCTCGGGCTTGATGTTCGGGTCACCGGCGATGCCGCTGCCCACCAGACCCGGCGCGCCCTCGATGTTGCCGGTGGCCGTCATGCTGTTGAACTTCATGCCGTACAGCGGCTGGTTGCCCGTCTCGCCGTAGGCCAGGCGCACCTTGAACTCGTTCACGCTCGGGTGGAACGAGGGGATGCGGTAGGCGGTGGCCAGCTTCGGGTAGAAGTACAGCGCGTTCTCGTTGCCGTTGGCGCTGCTCTGCTCGCCACGGATGGCGCCCACCAGCGTGAGGCGCTCGTCCAGCATGAGCACCTCCTCCTGCACGTAGTAGCCGCGGTCGAGGATGCGCTGCCGGTTCTGCAGCACGTCCACCACCGTGCCGGAGTCCACGTTCTGCATGCCGGCGTTGAGGTACTGGCTGGAGACGTACACCGTGTTGATGTCGCGCGACTCGAGCTGGACACCGCCGGAGGTGGTGGCCGACAGGAACTTCGACTCGGGGCGGTAGGTGTGCACCAGGTTCAGGCCACCGTTCAGGTTGCGCACCTGGCTGGTACCGAACAGGGACGAGCCCGGCAGGCCGTCGCTTCCCTCGAAGTTGAGCTCGGGCGGGAAGAAGATGGAGTTCTCCTGCTGGAAGCGGTCCACGCCGGCGTTGGCGAGCAGGCGCAGGTGCTGCGCGTCCGTCTTCCACAGGTGGACCGTCGCGTCACCCGCGCCGATGAAGCGCCACACGTCCTCGTCGTTCTTCACCAGGCGCGCGGTCTGCAGGGGGTTGGACTCGTTCCCCAGGAAGGGGTTGCGCGGGTACACGCCCTGCGCGTCCGGATCCAGCGAGAGGAACTCGGGCGCGTACGGCATCACCATGTAGTTGGTGATGGTCTGGTTGTCGTTGTTGGTGAGGCCGCGCTGGCCCAGCGAGTGGATGAGGTTGGTGGAGACGTTCAGCTCCACCGCCTCGCCCAGGTTCTGCCCCAGGTTGAGGCGGAACGACTCCTTCTCGTAGCCGGTGTTGGCGATGATGCCTTCGTCGTTCTTCACCATCGCCGAGGCGAAGTACTTGGTGTTCCCGACGGCGCCGCTCACGCTGGCCAGCGTCTCCGTGGAGATGTCACGGCGGCCCGCCAGCGCCGACTCGTGGTCATACGTGCGGCCGGGCACGTAGTACTCGGAGGCCACGGCGCCGAAGGCCTCCTGCGCCTCCTCGACGGTCTCGAAGCGGCGGGTGCCAATCTTGTTGGCCAGCGAGTAGAAGCCGACGCGCTGGGTGACGTCGACCTTCGGCTCGCCCGCGCGGCCGCGCTTGGTGTTGATGATGACCACGCCGTTGGCGGCCTTGGAGCCGTAGATGGCGGCGGCGGACGCGCCCTTGAGGACCTCGATGCTCTCGATGTCGTTGGGGTTGATGTCCGCGATGCGGTTGACCTGGTTGTCCTGGGTGGGCGTCGGGTTGGAGCCGCCCGTGGACTCGGTGATGGCGTACACGCCGGAGGCAATCGCCACGTCGCTGACGAGCACGCCGTCGATGACGTACAGCGGCTGGGTGGAGCCGTTGATGGTGGACACGCCGCGCAGCCGCATCTGCATGCCGCCGCCCGGGGCGCCGCCGTTGGCCTGGATGTTGGCGCCGGCCACCTTGCCGGACAGCGCCTGGTCCACCGTCTGCGCGGGGGCCCGGTTGAGGTCCTCGGCGTTCACCGACGCCACCGAGTTGGCCAGGTTCTTACGCGCGACTTCAGACGCGCGGCCCACGACGACCATCTCCTCGGAGAAGATGTTGTCGAGGCCGACGTCCACCGTGCCCTGGTTGGCCGAGACGCGCACCTCGCGCTCGCCGTAGTCCTGGCTGGAGAACAGCAGCGTCACCGGGCCCGCCGGCACGTTGGGCAGCGAGAACGTGCCGTCCAGCTCCGTCTCGACGCCCTGGGTGGTGCCCTTGATGATGACGCGCACGAGGGGCAGGCCCTCGTTCGTCAGCCGGTCGGCGACCCGGCCCCTGACGGTGCGCCCCGTGGCCGGAGCCGCCGCGGTGGGTTGTGCCGCCGGAGCGGGGGTGGCCGGAGTGGCTGCCTCCGCTGGCGGCGCTGCTGGAGTCGCGGGTGCCTGGGCCGCGGGAGGCTGTGGTTCGGAGGCTGGCGGCGCGCTATTCGCGTCCTGCGCCAGGGTCTCCATGGAGAAGAGTGCAATCACGCACCCCGGAATCAACGCCCGTCTCAGCGTCATTCGGTCCTCACGTCGCTGCGTTGGAAGAACGGCCCCCCCTGATTAAGGATGCCGTGGACTTGAATCGTCACCGCGTGAACGCTGCCGAGTCAACGACATATCTGGATTCAAGAAATTGGCCGTCAATGCAGAGAGGCAGGAATTCTCCGCTGCGGTGATACATCTCGGAATGTGACAGCGAGGCCCGGTGGACCCACCTGCACGGTAGGGGCCACGGCAGCTCGCGTCACGCGCCCACCCTGGCGGGGCGGCAGTCTCGCAAGGCCGGTGCGGCCCCGGCACGCGCGCCGCCTTTGGGTGGGCTTCGCCGGCACTGCCCGCCCGCCCGACGCCCTGGAGCGGGGGAGCGGGCGGAGGGGCTGGAAAGACGTGTTGCCCCGGAGGCCGGCCCTCCCTTAAGAGACCCCTCGAACATGGCGATGAACGAGCGTTACGAGCCGCAGGCGATTGAAGGCAAATGGCAGTCTCGCTGGGACGAGGCGGGCATCTTCCGGGCAGGCAAGCGCCCCGGCGCCCCCAAGAAGTACGTCCTCGAGATGCTGCCGTACCCCAGTGGCAAGATGCACATGGGGCATGTGCGCAACTACCTCATCGGTGACGTGTACGCGCGCTACTTCCTGATGCGCGGCTTCGACGTGCTGCATCCCATGGGCTGGGACGCCTTCGGCCTGCCGGCGGAGAACGCCGCCATCAAGGACGGCGTGCACCCGGCGGTGCGCACCGAGGAGAACATCGCCTCCTTCAAGAAGGAGATAAAGAGCCTCGGGTACGCGTACGACTGGGACCGCGAGGTCAACACCAGCAAGCCCGAGTACTACCGCTGGAACCAGTGGTTCTTCATCCAGATGCTGGAGCGCGGGCTCGTCTACCGCCGCTTCAGCAAGGTGAACTGGTGCACCGGCTGCCACACCGTCATCGCCAACGAGCAGGTGAAGGACGGCGTCTGCGAGCGCTGCGACTCGCCCGTGGTGGACAAGGAGATGCCCGAGTGGGCGTTCCGCATCACCCGGTATTCACAGGACCTGCTGGAGTCGCTCGACACGCTGAAGGAGTGGCCGGACCGCATCACCTCCATGCAGCGCAACTGGATTGGCCGCTCGGACGGTGCCGAGGCCGACTTCCGCGTGCAGGGGCATGACGCCTCGCTGCGCGTGTTCACCACCCGCATCGACACGATTTTCGGCTGCACCTACGTGGTGCTCGCGCCGGACCACAAGCTGGTGGCCCAGGTGACGACGCCCGAGCGCCGCGCGGACGTGGAGGCCTTCTCCAAGCGGATGGCCGCCCAGTCCAAGACGGAGCGCCTGGGCGAGGACGCGGAGAAGGAGGGCGTCTTCACCGGGGCCCACGCGGTGAATCCGTTCACCGGCCAGCCCGTGCCCATCTGGATCGCCAACTTCGTGGTGAGCGACTACGGCACCGGCGCGGTGATGAGCGTGCCCGCGCACGACGAGCGCGACTTCGCCTTCGCGCGCAAGTACGCCCTGCCCATCCAGGTCGTCGTCCAGCCGGCCACGGGCGACAAGCTCCCCGAGGGCGCGAAGCTGGAGGCGGCGTACACGGAGTACGGCGTGCTGGTGGACTCGGGCGAGTACACCGGGATGACCTCCGAGGCCGCGCGGCCCGCCATGGCCGCGAAGCTGGAGAAGGACGGCCGGGGCCGCGCCACGGTGACGTACCGCCAGAAGGACTGGGGCTTCAGCCGCCAGCGCTACTGGGGCACGCCCATCCCCATCGTCTACTGCGAGAAGTGCGACCCCCAGCGCCACGGCATCCCCGTACCGGTGGACCAGCTGCCCGTGCGCCTGCCGGAGATCGACACCCAGGCGGTGCTCACCGGCAAGGGAGAGCCGCCGCTGGCCAAGGTGGCCTCGTGGGTGAACACCACCTGCCCGAAGTGCGGCGGGCCCGCCCGGCGCGAGGCGGAGACGATGGACACCTTCGTCGACTCCTGCTGGTACTTCGCGCGCTACCTGTCGCCGCGCTACGACGCCGCGCCCATCGACCCGAAGGAGGCCCAGCGCTTCCTCCCGGTGGACATCTACGTGGGCGGCCCCGAGCACGCGGTGATGCACCTGCTCTACTTCCGGTTCTGGACCCGGGTGATGAAGCTGCTCGGCCTGAGCCCGGTGGACGAGCCCGTCACGCGCCTGATTACGCAGGGCATCGTCAACGGCCCGGACGGCCGGAAGATGTCCAAGCGCTGGGGCAACGTGGTGGCGCCCGCCTCCATCGTCCAGAAGTACGGCGCGGACACCGCGCGCGCGTACGTCCTCTTCGCCGGCCCGCCGGAGCGCGACTTCGACTGGTCCGACGACCAGGTGGAGGGCGTCTTCCGCTTCCTCAAGCGCGTCTGGACGCTGGCCTCCACGCACCATGCCGCCGTCGCCGGGGCCACGCACGCCGGCCCCTACGAGGGCAAGGCGCTGGAGACGCGCCGCGCCGCGCACAAGTGCCTGAAGCGGGTGGGGGAGGCGATTGAGCGCCTGTCCTTCAACACCGCCATCGCCGGCATCATGGAGTGCGTCAACGCGCTCTACGCGGTGGGCACCCCGGAGACGCCCGCGGAGAAGGCGGCCATGGCGGAGGCCGTCCGGCTGCTCGCGGTGGTGCTCACGCCCTTCGCGCCGCACATCGCGGACGAGCTGGCGGAGGCCTACGGCGGCCAGTCGCTCACTGTCTCGGAGCCGTGGCCGGACTTCGACCCGGCGCTGGTGGTGGACGACGTCATTCCCTACGCCGTGCAGGTGAACGGCAAGCTGCGCGCGGAAGTCCGCGTGGCGGCGGACGCGGCGGAGGCGGACGTGCGCGCCGCCGCGGAGGCGGACGAGAAGGTGCAGGCGGCCCTGGCGGGGAAGACGGTGCGCAAGTTCGTCTTCGTCCCCAAGCGGCTGGTGAACTTCGTCGTCGGCTGAAGGAGCCCGAGTGCCGGTAGAAGTCCTCGTCATGTGCAGTGCGTGCGGGCGGCCCCAGCCGGCGGGCGGCTCGCGCTGCATCGCCTGTGGGGGGGCGCTGCCGGACGCGCCCATGCCCGCGGAGCCCTCGCCCCGGGCGCCGTTCCTCGCCGCGGACCTGGGCGGCGGGCGTGCCCTGTCCGGCGAGGGGGAGCGGCTGTCCTACCGCGCCACGCCTTCGGGGGCCCCGCAGGTGGTGGACCTGGGGAGCTTGCGCGGGCTGGAGCTGGAGACGCGCTTCTTCCGGGAGGCGCTCCTGCTGGCGGCCTTCGCGGTGCTGGGCTTCGTGGCCCGGGCCCCCGCGCTGAAGGCGGTGGCCTTCGGCGTCGCGGCGCTGGGCGTGCTGCTGGCGGTGGTGTGTCGCTCGCACGTGCTCGTCCTGGAGACGTCCGAGCCCGGCCGGGTGCGCTGGCCGCTGGGGCTGGCGCGCCGGGGCTCGGAGCGGGACGCGCGGCTGCTGGCCGCCTGGGACACGCTGGCCGGGGTGGTGCGGGCGCGCGGGGTGCCGGTGCGGGAGGCGGGGGCGCGGCGGACGGCGCCACCTCCGCTGCCGCCTCCGGGCCCGGGTGACGGCCCTCGCGCTTGACGGACAGGGCGGGCCGGGTAGGGTGCCGCGCATGTCGCGTCCCTTCGGGCCGGAGTCCCGGCGCCTCTGGTCGGGTTGGGTGCTGGGAGCGTGGGGGGCCTGCGTGGCCGCCGGCGCGGGCTGTGGCTACCGCTTCGTGCCCAAGGACGCGGGCCTGCCGGAGGGCATCAACAGCGTCTGCGCGCCCATCTTCGGCAACGAGACGGCGGAGCCCACGCTGGAGACGCTCTTCACGCGCTTCCTGCGCCAGGAGCTGACGCGGGTGGGGCGGCTGTCGGGCACGGGGGCGTGCGACGCGCGCCTGGAGGGCACGGTGCTCTGGATTGGCAACTCGCCCACCATCGCCGGCAACTACTTCCGCATCGCCGCGCAGGCGCGGCTGCGCCTCGTCAAGGACGGCCAGATTCTCAGGGAGACCGTCGTCGGCGGCTCGGAGGACTACCTGCTGGGGAGCGGGGACATCCTGGAGGCCGAGGCCAACAAGCAGGCCGCGCTGGACCGCCTGGCGGAGCTGCTGATGCGCGACGGGTACGACCGGCTGGCCAGTACCTGGTGAGGAGACCGCGGCCTCCTCCCGGTAGCCTGCTCGGACATCACGGAGTCACCGGGCGGTGACTCCGGTGCTGCGTGCGACTTAAGCCCGGGCGGCCTTCGTGGCGGCCTTGGCGAGGCGGGAGATGCGGCGCGAGGCGGTGCGCTTGTGCAGCACGCCCTTGGAGGCCGCCTTGTTCAGCGCCTTGGAGGCCGCCTTGAGCGCGTCCGCCGTGTTCCCGGCCTTGGTGGTGAGCGCCTCGCGGGCGGACTTCACCGCGGTCTTCACCTCGCCGCGGACGGTGACGTTGCGCGCGCGGCGCTTGAGGGACTGACGGTGACGCTTCTCTGCGGACTTGGTGTTGGCCAAGAGAAATCTCCAGCTGAAAGGCAGGCTAAAAAGAGGGGCCGTCCTTACTGCGACGCCTCACGGGCGTCAAGACGGGTGTGCGTGTCCGGCCGGGTTTTCCGGACTCCGGAGACGCCCCAGGACACCTACGCGGGAGAATCATCCAGCGGAGGTCGTGTATTCCCACACCAGCCCGGCGGGGTCCCGGAAGTCCAGGCGTCCCTCCCGGGCTTGTAGCACGCTTCCGGGGCGCGTCTCCTCCAGGGCGGCCCTGAGCCGCTCCACGGCCCGGGCGGAGGGGGCTTCCAGGATCAGCGCGGTGCCGGTGGACGGGGCCTCTCCCCGCTGGAAGACGACGCGCAGGACGCCATCTCCATACACGGCCTCCTCCGCGCCGCCGCGCCCGGTGCTCCAGCCCAGCCGGGGGGCCACCGTGTCCCAGAAGGCCCGCTGGGCGGGCAGGTCCGCCACGCGCAGGCGCACGGTGGTGATGGCGGCGCGGGGCAGCCGGGCGGGCGGGGGCAGGGCCTTCTCCTTCACCTTGGCGGCCTGCCAGTGGCGCTCCATGTGCGCCAGGGTGGCCTCGCCGAAGGGGACGCCCTCCGCGCGCAGCTCGGACTCGATGTGCTGGAAGCGGGTGGTGAAGCGGCGGATGGCCATCCGCAGCGCGTCCTCGGCGGGGGCCTTGATGAACCGCGCCAGGTTGGCCAGGGAGAACAGGACGTCCCCCAGCTCGTGCTCGATGGCGTCCCGCTCTCCGGAGGCGATGGCCTCGTCCAGCTCGTCCAGCTCCTCCGCCAGCTTGCCGCGCACGCCGGCCAGGTCCGGCCAGTCGAAGCCGATGCGGCTGGCCTTCTCGGTGAGGCGCTCGGCGCGCATCAGCGCGGGCGCGGCGACAGGGACGCCGTCCAGCACGGAGCCCTCGCTGCCCGTCTTGCGCTTCTTCTCCTCGGCCTTGAGCTTCGCCCAGTTGGCCAGCACCTGCTCGGCGCCCTCCACGCCGCGCAGGTCGCCGAAGACGTGCGGGTGCCGGCTGACGAGCTTGTCGCTGATGGACTTCGCGACGTCGGCCATCGTGAACTCGCCGACCTCCGCGCCCAGCTGCGCATGGAAGACAATCTGGAAGAGCAGGTCCCCCAGCTCCTCGCAGAGCGGGCGCAGGGGGCCGCCGTAGCCCACGCGGTCCATCTCCTCCAGGACCTCGAATGCCTCCTCGAGGAGGTAGGGGCGCAGCGAGCGCAGGTCCTGCTCCCGGTCCCACGGGCAGCCGCCTTCGGCGCGCAGCCGCCGCATGATGTCCACCAGCCGCTCCAGCTCCGCCCCGGGGGTCCCCATCCGTGTCCACCTCCACGCGGGCCGTCGCCCGCGACGCGCGCCCCTGTAACATGCGTGGCACCCGGCCTGGCCGCCAAACGGGGGCCGGTGGCGTTCGCTTTCGTGGTTCGGCTCGGGTCGCCTATCATCCGCGCCCTGGATGATCCGCTTCCCGCTCCCCGCCCTGCTCCTGTGTGGCCTCCTGCTGCTGGCTCCGAGCGGCGCGTCCGCCCAGCTCGAAGCGCCCTCCCGCCTCCAGGAGGTGGATCCGGGCGCCATCGAGCCCGACCTGCGGGACGAGTCCTTCGACCCGAGGGATCAGCCCATCGAGGACATCCCCGACGAGCCCGAGCCTCCTCCCGCGGAGGACGACGCGCCCGTCCGCAAGCCCACGAAGGGAGCGAAGGCCGTGGAGGCCGCGCCCCCGAGCGCCCGGACTCCGGAGCCGCCCCCCGCGCCCGAGGTGCCGGTGGTGGTGCCGCGCCCGGTCGTGGGCCCGGTGCTGACGCCGCGCCTGTCGGACGCGGACGTGCTGGCGGTCTGGGAGCGGTGGCGGCAGGCGCGGGCGACGAATGACGGCGCCACCGCGCAGGCGGCGCAGGCGGAGCTGGTGAAGCTGCGCGCGGAGCTGGTGGCGAGCGACCTGGAGCCGCTCAGCGTGGGCTTCCTGCGCGAGTCCGCGGTGCGGCGCCGGGCGGGAGACCTGGCGGGCGCGGTGCGGCTGGCGGAGCTGGCGGTGGAGCTGTCGCCGGGGCTGCCCTATGCGCGCTTCGAGCTCGCGGAGCTGCACGCGCTGTCCGCGCCGGGGGACGTGTCCCGGTACCTCGCGCAGGCGCGCGGCGCCTTCGTCTCGCTGGTGAAGGACCCGCGCTACCGCCGGCCGCTGCTGGCGGACCTGGGCGCCCTGGTGCTGCTGGCGTGGTCGGCCACGGCGGTGGTGCTGGTGGGGCTGCTGTTCCTGCGCCGGGTGCGCTACGCGCTGCACGACTTCCACCACCTGCTGCCCCGCGCGGTGGCGCGCTGGCAGTCCGCGCTGCTGGGCCTGCTGCTGCTGGGCCTGCCGGTGGCGCTGGGGATGGGCGTGGTGGCGGTGTCGCTGGTGCTGCTGGGCGTGGTGGCGTTCTACCTCACGCGCCCGGAGCGGGTGGTGGCGGCGGTGCTGGTGGCCGGGCTGGGCCTGGTGCCGCTGGCGGCCGGGCAGCTCGCGCGGGTGACGGCCTTCGCCGGGACGCCCGCGGAGGATGTCTACCTCCTGGAGCGCGGCGGCCTGTCGGCGGAGGACGCCATGGCGCGGGTGCTCGCCCGGCTGGAGTCGCGCGCGGCCACCTTCGCGGAGCTCTCCGCGCTGGCGCACTACGAGTCGCGCCGCGGGCTGCTGGAGGAAGCGCGGACGCACTTCAAGGCGGCCTCGGCGCTGCGCAGCGGTGACGCGCGGCTGCTGACCCGGTTCGGCAACACGCTGGTGGGGCTGGGGGACCCGGAGGGGGCGGCGCAGCTCTACGCGCAGGCGTCGCAGGCGGACCCTCGGATGGCGGCCCCGCACTACAACCTGGCGCAGGTGTACCGCCGCCGGGCGAAGACGCTGAAGGACTCGGAGGTGGGCCGCGAGCTGGACCGCGCCGCCACCGCCATGGCCTCCGCGCAGGCGCTGGACGGCTCGCTGCTGCGCCGGGAGCCTCCGCCGGAGGACCGGCTGCTGCTCAACCTCCTGATGCTGTCGCCGGAGCTGCAGGAGGCCGACTGGCTGTCGCTGGCGGACGGCACGGAGGCGGGGCGCCGGGTGGAGGCCCAGCTGGGCCGGTGGCTGCTGCCCGGGGTGGCGCCGGGGCCGGTGGCCTGGGCGGTGCCGGCGGTGCTGGCGCTGCTGCTGATTCCGTGGGGGTTCGCCGGCGGGCGGCTGAAGGCGGCGAAGGTGTGCGAGCGCTGCGGCCGTCCGGTGTGCGTGCGGTGTGATCCGGAGCTGGGCGTGGGCAGCAAGCAGTGCGGCCAGTGCGTGAACGTCTTCCAGCGCAAGGGCCTGGTGCCGCAGCAGCTGCGGCAGCGCAAGCAGGGACAGGTGGACCGCCACCAGGCGTGGGCGGGCCGGCTGTCCTACGTGCTGGGGGCGCTGCTGTCCGGCGCGGGCCACGTCGCCTCCGGGGTGCCGGTGCGCGGCGCCATCCACGCCTTCTTCTTCCTCTTCGCGCTGGGCGCGGTGCTGCTCCACCAGGGCCTGGTGCGGGCGCCCTACGGCGCGGCGCCGCTGTACCTCAAGCTGGTGCCGCCGGCGCTGCTGCTCCTCTCCATCTACCTGCTCTCGCTGCGCGGCCTGCACCGGCTGCGGCGAGGGGAGGAGTAGGGACCATGGCTCTCAAGGGAACGCTGAAGGACTTCGGTATCGGCGACATCCTGCAGCTCATCGGGCAGCAGCAGAAGACGGGCACGCTCCACTTCCACCAGAAGGACCAGGAGGTGCGCGTCGGCTTCAAGGACGGCCACATCATCAAGGCCGAGAGCCTCACCCGGAAGCGCAAGGAGCTCATCGGCAACATGCTGGTGCGCGCCGAGCTCATCACCGAGATGCAGCTGGAGGCGGCGCTCGAGACGCAGAAGCGCACCCTCAAGCGGCTGGGCGACGTGCTCGTCTCCAGCCAGGCCCTCACCGCCGAGCGCTTCCAGGCGATGATGCAGCTGCAGGCCACCGAGACCATCTACCGCCTCTTCACCTGGAAGGCCGGCACCTACGAGTTCATCCAGCAGCCCGTGGAGGCGGACGCGGAGGCCATCCACCCCTTGCGCGCCGAGACGGTGCTCATGGAGGGCTTCCGGATGGTGGACGAGTGGCCCGTCATCCGGAAGAAGATCCACCGCGACGACCTCACCTTCGAGCGCCTCAAGGCGCTGCCCCAGCCCCGGCCCGGCGAGGAGGGTGGGGAGCTGGGCACCATCGGCCCCACCGAGCGGCGCGTCTACGAGGAGCTGGCGCCCGGAAGGGACTTGCGCAAGCTGGTCGACGTCTGCTGCCTGGGCGAGTTCGAGACCTGCAAGGCCCTCTTCAACCTGGTGAAGGGCGAGTACGTGCGCGCCGTCGACCCGCAAGGGGGGCGCTCTCCCGCGCCAGGTGACGAGCGCCTGCTCGCCCGGATGGCGGGGTCGGTCGGGCGGGTGCTGGCCACCATGGCCGTGCTGGCCGCGCTCGCCCTCGTGGTCTCCCGGGGGGCGTACGCGAGCCATGCGGACGCCGCCGCGACTTCTTTCGCGGATCCCGCCGCCCAGCGTCATGTTTCCCACGCCCAGCGCGTCCGCATCGAAGCGGCCCTGGAAGTGTTCCGTCTGGAACGTGGAGAGCTGCCGGAACGTCTGGATTCTTTGGTGCAGGCTGGATTGTTGAAACCGGAAGAACTCCGATACCCCTGGCGGGAGGAGTACTATTACCGACGGCTGGCTGCTCGGCGGTTCGTCCTCCTGCCACCCTTGCGCTAGCCGTGACGCAAAGTCGTCTTTCGCACCCCATGGGCCGGCGTTACGTTGAGGTCAGTCGTCACGCGCACTGACCGAGGATTGACCTGCATTGAGAAACCCCGCCACGTTGGAAGCGCCCGAAGTCCTCACCACCTCCGCCTCGGCCAAGGTGGACGTTCGTGACAACGCGACCGCCCTGGCTCTCTGCGGCAACCAGAACGAGAACCTCAAGCTGATGGAGCGGCGCCTCGGCGTCCGGGTCGGACAGCGGGGGACCGAGTTCCACCTGTCCGGGCCTTCCGACGCCGTGGCCTTCTCCGTGCGCCTCCTGGAGAACCTGGAGGAGATGATCCGCGCGGGCCGTCCCGTGTACCGCGAGGACGTGGAGCAGGGCATCAAGGTGCTCGGCCGGGGCGGCGCGGAGTCGTTGCAGGAGGTCATGCTCGGCCCCGTCCTGAAGAGCTCGGGCAACCGGCAGATTGCGCCCAAGAGCATCAACCAAAAGCGCTACGTGGACGCCATCCGGGCCCACGACATCGTCTTCGGCATCGGTCCCGCCGGTACGGGCAAGACGTACCTGGCCATGGCCATGGCGGTGGCGTTCCTGCAGGAGCGCAAGGTCAAGCGCATCATCCTGGCGCGTCCCGCGGTGGAGGCCGGCGAGAAGCTGGGCTTCCTCCCTGGAGACTTGCAGGAGAAGGTGAACCCGTACCTGCGCCCGCTGTACGACGCGCTCCACGACATGATGGCGGCCGAGCGTGCCGCGCAGCTGCTGGAGCAGGGCGTGGTGGAAGTGGCCCCGCTGGCCTTCATGCGCGGCCGCACCCTCAACGACGCCTTCGTCATCCTCGACGAGGCGCAGAACACCACCGTGGAACAGATGAAGATGTTCCTCACGCGCCTGGGCTACAACAGCAAGGCCGTCATCACCGGTGACGTGACGCAGGTGGACCTGCCCACGGGCAAGATGTCCGGCCTGAACCACGCGCGCTCGGTGCTGAAGAAGGTGGAGGGCATCCACTTCGCGGAGTTCTCCGAGGTGGACGTGGTCCGCCACCCGCTCGTCCAGGAGGTCATCCGCGCCTACGACAGGGCGGAGCTGGCCAAGCTCGAGGCCCAGGTGGCCCGCGAGTCCCCTGCTGCCCCGCAGTCCGTCGAGCCCGCGCCCGTCGGTCGCGAGTGACGCCTTCGCTGCCCACGTATGCCCACCCGCGCACACCCTGGCGGGCGGGCGTACGCTATCCCACCCTCGTGAATTTTCCCTGGCGCTGCGTCCTTGATGGAGCCGTGACGCCTTATCTAGGGTGAGGACCCCCATGGCCGAACCGGAATCCCCCCCTCCAGGGCCCAGCCCGCTGGACGCGCTCGCCGATCGCCTCGGCCTGGGCAATGCCGCCTGGGGTCGGCGCGCCATCCAGGTCTTCCTGCTGCTCGTCGTGTCGGTGGGCGCAGGCTTCGTCATCTCCCCCGGCCTGTACAGCCAGCAGATTCCGGCCCTCACGGACGAGCACGTCGGCAAGCCGTTCCGGGCCAGCTCTCCCGCCGGCTTCAAGGCGGCCCGCGACTACGAAATCGTCCACCGCGCCATGACGCAGCAGCGGCGCCAGGACGCCCGCGCCGCCGTCCGCCCCGTCTACGACTTGAACCCGGCCGTGGTGGGACATCTGCGCACCACGGTGGGGTCCGCGTTTGAAACCATGCGGGTCCGCCTGGATGAGCTGGCGGAGGCCCGCTCGGACACGGACATGGAGGAGGCGGGCCGCCGCAAGCGCCCCGCGGCGCCGACCCCGGAGGACGTGGAGCGGGAGCGCCGCGCCCGCGAGGAGATGCAGGCGGAGCTGCAGGAGCTGCTCTTCGGCCAGCGCGAGACGAGCCTCGAGGCGGAGGACTTCCAGGCGCTGTACGCCACCCGCTTCTCGCAGGAGGCGGAGGCGGCCACGCTGCTGCTGCTGGAGCGGGCCTACCGCTCCGAGCGCGGGCCGGTGCACGTGGCGGGCGCGCGCGAGGAGCTGGCGCGCGAGGCGCCGCAGGGGCTCACCGTCCGGGACGTGGTGAACAAGGGCGAGGAGACGCTGCCGGGCTCCGCGCCGCAGGTGGTGGACGTGCGCGAGGCGCACCAGGAGCTGGACCGCTTCGCCTCCATCCCCGGCAACCTGCTTCCGGACGCCCCGGGCGTGCAGCGCCGGGCCGTGCTGCGGCTGGCCAAGCGGCTGGTGCGCGCCAACCTCACCATCAACATCGCGGAGACGGACGCGCGGCGCACCCAGGCGGCGCAGGCGGTGAAGGACGCCGTCATCTCCATCAAGAAGGGCCAGCGCGTCATCGGTGACGGCGAGCTCGTCAACGACACGCACCTGGTGGTGCTGCGCGGCATGCGCGCGGAGACGGACCAGCTGGACCTGCTGCAGCTCCAGGTGGGCGGCACCGGGCTGGTGGCGCTGCTGGTGGTGTCCTCGTACTTCTTCTGCCGCGCGGCCTTCCGGCGCTTCCGGCCCACGCGCAAGGACGGCGTGCTGCTGGGCCTGCTGCTGGTGGGCCTGCTGGGCCTCTTGCAGGTCTGGGTGTCCATCGCGGACGCGGTGCAGGACCGGTACACGGCGCTGCCAATCGAGGCCTTCTATTACGCCTTCCCCGTGGCGGCCGGCGCCATGCTGGTGCGCTTCATCCTCACGCAGGAGCTGGCGCTCTTCTTCGCGCTCGTCTTCGCCTGCCTCGCCGGGGTGATGCTGAGCAACTCGCTGGCGTTCGGCATCTACACGCTGGTGGGCTCGCTGGTGGCGGCCGACCGCATCGTCAAGGCCAAGGACCGGGTGGGCATCTTCCGGGCGGGTCTGATTACCGGTTCGGCCAACCTGGTGGCAGTGGTGTTCCTCTTCCTGGTGGAAGGCAAGGGGCTGGCGGGCGACACGCTCATCACCGCGCTGTGCGCCTTCGTGGGCTCCACGCTGGCGGTGCCGGTGATGGTGATGGCGCTGACGCCGCTCATCGAGTCCACCTTCGGCTACGCGTCGGACATCAAGCTGCTGGAGCTGGCCAACCTCAACCACCCGGCGCTCAAGGAGCTCATCGTCCAGGCGCCCGGCACGTACCACCACTCCATCATCATCGGCTCGCTGGTGGAGAACGCGGCCGAGGCCATTGGCGCCAACCCGCTCCTGGCCCGCTCGTGCGCGTACTACCACGACATCGGAAAGGGCCGGAACCCGCTCTACTTCGGGGAGAACCAGAAGGGGGAGAACCGGCACGACACGCTCGCGCCGGCGATGAGCGCCGTCATCATCAAGCGGCACGTGACGGAGGGGCTGGAGATGGCGCGCCAGTACCGGCTGCCCAAGCTGGTGGCGGACGCCATTCCGCAGCACCACGGCACGCGCACGGTGGGGTATTTCTACCACAAGGCCCTCAAGGAGCAGGAGGGCAAGGAGGGCGCGCCTCCCATCGACGAGAGCATCTACCGCTACCCGGGCCCCAAGCCGCAGTTCCGCGAGGCGGCGCTGGTGATGATTGCCGACGCGGTGGAGGCCTCCACGCGCTCCATGTCGGACCCCACCAGCACCAAGCTCCAGGCGCAGGTGCAGAAGATCATCAACCTCATCTTCTCCGAGGGTCAGCTCGACGAGTGCGACCTGACGCTGAAGGACCTGAACCTCATCGCGCAGTCCTTCCTGCACACGCTGGAGGGCATCTACCACACGCGTCCGGCGTACCCGGCGGGCGCGGTGGGCGGGGGCAAGGCGCCGCCGCTGGTGGTGGCGGGTGGCGTGAAGGTGGTGGAAGGCAAGGACAAGGCGCGGACGGCGGGCGCGTCATGAGCGCGCCGCGAGGAGTGACGGCGTGAGATTGCGCAAGGGGAAGGTGATTCCCCGTGACGACGGCAAGCGCATCGAGGAGTTCGTGGGTGCGGCCACCACGGGGACGGATGCAACGTCCGTGGCGCGGATGCTGGCGCCGCCGGGCTGGTCCGAACCCGCCCAGCGGCCCGAGTTCGACGAGGTGGTCATCGTCCTCAAGGGTGAGCTGACGGTGGTGGTGGACGGGCGTCGCGAGCGCATCCCCGCCGGCGAGGTGGGCCTGGTGCCGCGCGGCAAGCGGGTGGTGTACCGCAACGACGGCCAGGGCGCGTGTGACTACTGGTCCGTCTGTGCCCCGGCGTTCCGCCCGGAGCTGGCGCACATGGAGCCGCCGGAGAAGCGCGAGCCGGAGAACCACGTCACGGTGCAGGTGGCGCACGGCCAGGGGCGCGAGTTCTCCCGGCTCCTGTCGTCATGGGCGAAGGAGTACCTGAAGGCGCTGGAGCTGAAGGGCTGCGAGCTGTCGCTGTCGCTCGTGGATGACAGGGCCATCCGCCGCCTCAACCGCACCTGGCGCAACAAGGACAAGGCCACGGACGTGCTGAGCTTCCCCGCTGGGGATTTGCCCAAGGGCACGCCCGGGCCGAAGCCGCTGGGCGACGTGGTCATCTCCCTCGACACGGCGAAGCGGCAGGCGAAGGAGTACGGCCGCTCGCTGGAGTCGGAGATGGCGCGCTACCTGGCCCACGGCCTGCTCCACCTGCTGGGGCACGACCATGAGCGCCCGCGCGACGCGAAGCGGATGGCGGCGCTGGAGGAGCAGCTGCTGGGCGAGCGCGGCATGGTGGCGGACTCGCTCCAGGTGGACGCGCGGGCACGCCGGGCCCGCAGCCTGATGTAGGCCTCTTCCTCGGCCTCCCGCCGGACAATCCGGCATCCTCCGGTTGAGTCGGGCGGCGTGCATGATAGGTAGGCCGCCTCCCGTGTGTTGGACGGACTCCATGCCCCGCCTCTCACTCATCGCCTCCTGCCTGCTCGGCCTGCTGCTCGCGGCGGCGCCGGCCTCCGCGCGTGAGGTCTCCGTGCCGCCCTGGGGCTCTGGCGAGAGCCGGGGCGAGGACCTGTCCATCTGGCTGGTGACGTTCAGCCCCGGGGACGACGTGCCCTCGTGGTGGGGGCACGGCTCGCTGGTGGTGGAGGACAGGCGGCTGCAGCAGTCGCGCCTCTACAACTACGGCATGTTCAGCTTCAGCGACGCCATGCTGGCCCGCTTCGCCATGGGCCGCCTGGAGTTCTGGGTGGGCCACTCGTCCGTCGGCTCCACCTTCCGCTTCTACCGGGAAGAGGACCGCGACGTCCGCATCCAGGAGCTGAACCTCACCCCCGAGCAGCGGGTGACGGTGGCGAAGCGGCTGGCGGACAACGTGCTGCCGGAGAACCGCGAGTACCTGTATCACCACTACAACGACAACTGCGTCACCCGGCTGCGCGACATGATTGACGTGGCCACGGGCGGGCAGCTGCGCGAGTTCGACCGGGCGCCAGGGCGGATGACGCTGCGCGAGCACACGCGGCGCTACACGGCCGTGAATGCGCCCATGAGCGTGCTGCTCGACTTCATGATGAACGATGAAATCGATCATCCCATCACGAAGTGGGAGGAGGCCTTCCTCCCGGACGAGCTGGAGTCCCAGGTGGCGGCGCTGCAAGTGAAGGGCGCGGACGGGCAGCTCCAGTCGCTGGCGGCGAAGAGCTGGAACTTCTACGAGTCGCCCACGCGCAAGCGCCCGCCGGCCGAGCCTCCGCCGTGGGGGCCCTGGATTTTCGCGTTGGGGCTGGCGCTGGGCGGCGCGGCGGTGGGGCTGGCGGCGTGGGAGCGCCAGCGGGGCAGCAGGGTGGCCCGGATGCTGCTCGGCCTGGAGAACGCGGTGCTGGGGCTGGTGCTGGGGCTGCCGGGCACGGCGCTGTTCATCATGTGGTGGGTGACGGACCACACGGTGACCTACCGGAACGAGAACCTCTTCCTCGCCAACCCGCTGACGCTGCTGGCGCTGCCCTTCGGCGTGGCGCTGATGTGGGGCAGCCAGAAGGCCCGCGCGCGGCTGTTCAAGGTCTGGGTGGCGCTGGTGGGCCTGGGCGTGCTGGGCATCGTCCTCAAGCTTCTCCCGCCCTTCGACCAGGACAACTGGCGCCTCATCGCCCTCATCCTGCCCGTCTCCGTGGGCATGGCGGGCGCCTTCGGCCTGGACCGCGTGCTGGCGCGCCTGCGCGGGGGGGACCGGGCGTCCACGGGCAGGAGCGCCGCCGCCACCTCGCTGAAGGCCCCCTGAGCTTCCCTTTTCCAACCCCATTCCGAGCGCGGCGCCCCAACCGCGCCGCCCGACGAGGACGACACCATGGCGAACGATTCGATGGAGAAGATCAACGGCCTGCGGGAGCGCGTACTCGCGCTCCGGGGGCATCTTTGACCTGGACCGCAAGCGGTCCCGCATCGCGCTGATTGAGCGGGAGTCCACGCTCCCCAACTTCTGGGACGACCACGCCAAGGCCCAGGGCATGTTGAAGGAGAAGTCCACGATGGAGGCCAGCGTGGGCGCCTACGACAAGGTGATGCGCGGCCTGGACGACGCGCAGACGCTGCTCGAGCTGGCGGCCGAGGCCAATGACGCGGACACCGCGAAGGAGGCGGAGGCGTCGCTGGAGGGCCTGGAGGGCGAGGTCGCCAAGCTGGAGCTGGCGCGCATGCTGTCCGGCGAGCAGGACCGCAGCAGCTGCTTCATGGACATCAACGCCGGCGCGGGCGGCACGGACTCCATGGACTGGGCGGCCATGCTGCTGCGCATGTACACGCGCTACTGCGAGGCCAAGGGCTGGAAGGTGGAGATCAACGACGAGGTGCCGGGCGAAGAGGCGGGCTTCAAGAACGTCTCCCTGCGCATCGAGGGTGACTTCGCCTACGGCTACCTCAAGGCGGAGGTGGGCGTGCACCGGCTGGTGCGCATCTCCCCCTTCGACGCCAACGCGCGGCGGCAGACGGCCTTCGCCTCCGTGGACGTCTATCCGGAGGTGGACGACACCATCCAGATCGACATCCCGGAGAAGGACATCGACCTGAAGTTCATCCGCGGCGGCGGCGCGGGTGGCCAGAAGGTGAACAAGACGTCGTCCACGGCGCAGCTGCGCCACCTGCCCACGGGCATCATCATCACCTGCCAGACGGAGCGCTCGCAGTCGGCCAACAAGGAAATGGCCTTCAAGATCCTGCGCGGCCGCCTGTACGAGCTGGAGATGAAGAAGCGCGAGGCCGCGCGGGACGCCGCCGAGGCGCAGAAGAAGGACATCTCCTTCGGCTCGCAGATCCGCTCCTACGTGCTGGCCCCGTACCGCATGGTGAAGGACCTGCGCACCGGCGTGGAGACGGGCAACGTGGACGCCGTGCTGGACGGCTCCCTGGAGGACTTCGTCACCGCCCAGCTCCTCGGGGTGAAGAACCCCAACCGCAGCGCCGCCGCGGAGTAGCCCTCCTGGCCCTCCCCGCCGTCCCCTGTGCCCAGGCCTCCAGATGTAGGCCCGGCACGGACCTCTGGGACGGCGGGAACCTTTTTCCCTGTCCTGCTGTCCGAGGGGCCGTGGGGCAGGGGACGGGGTAGGCTGAGGGTCGGTGGCACCTCCGGCGGAGGGGCTGTCGCGGGAGGACACCGGTGTCGTCGGGCGGCGTGCTCGAAATCGGACAGGAACAGGCGGTCGCCGTGGAGGCGCCCGGGGCGGGCCGCCAGGACGCGGCGCTGCTGGCCCGGCTGCGCCGGGGCGACCCGGATGCCTTCGAGCTGCTGGTGCGCACGCACCAGGACCGGCTCTATGACTTCTGTGTGCGCATGGTGGGGGACCGCGAGGAGGCGCACGACCTGGTGCAGGAGATCTTCGTCAGCGTCCACCAGAACGTGCGCCGCTTCCGGGAGGACTCGAAGCTGTCCACCTGGCTGTTCCGGATTACGAAGAACCACTGCATCAACCGGCTGAAGTACCTCAAGCGCCGGGGCCGGGGCCGCTCGGAGGAATACGACGAGGCCAGCGCCCTCTGGGTGGACGGACCGGGCGCGCCCCCCGCGCCAGACGCGGCGCTGGAGTCCTCCCGCGAGCGGGCCCGGGTGCAGTGGGCCATCTCCCAGCTCGAGCCCGACGCGCGCATGCTGGTGGCGCTGCGGGACATCGAGGGGCTGAGCTACGAAGAAATCATCGACATCACCGAGCTTCCGGAGGGGACGGTGAAGAGCCGGCTCCACCGGGCACGAGAGAAGCTGGCGGATCTCCTGGGACGGCTTGAGCCATGAGCAGCATTCATCGCAAAATCCTGGACGTGGACCCGCGGATGAACCACCGCGAGGCGAGGGCCCTGTTCCTCGCGCTCGCCGACGACGAGCTGCCCGCCCCCAAGGCGCAGGCGGTGCGCACGCACCTGGACGGCTGCGACGAGTGCCGCCAGGGGTGGGAGGGCTACGCGAGCACCGTGCAGCGCCTCAAGGGCGTGGAGCGGGAGAAGGCCCCGCCCGCGCTCGCCTCCATGGTGATGAACCGGGTGCGCCGGCAGCGCCGCTTCGGCCTGCGGGGCCTGCACACGGCCCACATGCACCACCGCGTCCCGGTGGAGATCCTCATCCCCCTGCTGCTCGGGGCGGCGGTGGCCGCCTTCCTGTTCATGGCCGCTCCCTGACCGTCCCCGCTGTGTTGCGTTGCTTCCGGGGGGAGGCTTGGCTACGGTGCCGCGCCTTTGGGAAAGCGCGTCATGGCCGAGACCGAGAACAAGAGCGAGCAGAGCGCGGGCGAGGCGGACCTCGGGTCCAAGGAACAGGAGATCTACGACCAGCGGCTGGAGAAGGCCGCGAAGTGGCGGGCCGCGGGCTTCAACCCGTACGGCAACGGCCACCGGCCCCAGCACCAGGCCGCGGACATCCTCCAGAAACACGAGAAGCACACCGCCGAGGAGCTGGACGCGTCGCCGACCACGTACGACGTGGCCGGCCGCCTCGTGGCCATGCGCTCGTTCGGCAAGGCGGCCTTCATCAAGCTGCGAGATCGCTCGGGCGAGATCCAGGTCCACATGAAGAAGGACGCCCTGGGTGACGCCTACGAGGTCTTCAAGCTGTGCGACCTGGGCGACTTCCTGGCCGCCACCGGCACGCTCTTCCGCTCCAAGACGGGCGAGCTGACCCTGGCCGCCTCGAAGTTCACCCCGCTCACCAAGTCCCTTCGGCCCATGCCGGAGAAGTGGCACGGCCTGACGGACGTGGAGATCCGCTACCGCCAGCGCTACCTGGACATGGTGTCCAACCCGGACGTGAAGGCCACGTTCCTCAAGCGCACGAAGCTCGTCAGCTTCATCCGGAACTTCCTCGACACGCGGGACTTCGTCGAGGTGGAGACGCCGATGATGCACTCGCTCGTCTCGGGCGCGGCGGCGCGGCCCTTCACCACGCACCACAACGCGCTCGACATCGACCTGTTCATGCGCATCGCCCCGGAGCTGCATCTCAAGCGCCTGGTGGTGGGCGGCATGGAGCGCGTCTACGAGATCAACCGCAACTTCCGCAACGAAGGCATCAGCACCCGGCACAACCCCGAGTTCACGATGCTGGAGTTCTATCAGGCGTACGCCACGTACGAGGACCTGATGGACCTCACCGAGGAGATGCTCTCCGCCGCGGCCAGGGCCGTCACCGGCGACACGAAGGTGAAGTACGGCGAGCACGTGCTGGACTTCGGCAAGGGCTGGAAGCGCATCCCCATGGCGGAGGCCATCCGCGAGGCGGTGGGCAGCGCCCTGTCCGACAAGGACATGGCGGACCCGGACAAGCTCCGCCACGAGCTGCTCAAGACGACCCACTCCGAGGCCGAGCGCCGCGCCATCGACGCCATGAACCAGGGTGAACTGGTGGGCGCGCTCTTCGAGCACCACGTCGAGGGCAAGCTCGTCCATCCCACCTTCATCACCCATTTCCCCACCAGCATCTCCCCGCTGGCCCGCCGCAACGACGCGAACCCGGACGTGACGGACCGGTTCGAGCTGTACGTGGCGGGGCGGGAGATCGCGAACGCCTTCTCCGAGCTGAACGACCCGCTGGACCAGAAGGGCCGCTTCCTGGCCCAGCTGGAGGCGAAGCAGCGGGGCCAGCAGGAGACCATGGACTACGACGAGGACTACATCCGCGCCCTCGAGCACGGCATGCCTCCGACGGCCGGCGAAGGCATCGGGATTGATCGGCTCGCCATGTTGTTCACCGATTCCCAGAGCATCCGAGACGTCATCCTGTTCCCCCTCCTCAAGCCACTGGCGAAGTAGCCAGGAGCCCCGTGCACTCCGCCGAACGGCAGACCGTCCATCGCTGGACCTTCATCTGGACCGGGGCCCTCGTGGCCCTGGTGGGCTTCATCCTGCTCGGGGTGGCCATCTCCGCCTCACAGGCCTGGGCGGAGGTGAGCGCCGCCCTGGGGCTGTCCCTCGTCGGGTGGGGTGGGGTGCTGCAGGTCCTCAACTCGGTGTTGCTCGCTCCCCAGGCGGGTGACGCGGCCGGCGCGCTGCCCTCGCCGGGGCTGCTGCTGGCCGGGACGGCCGTCTGGCTGGCGGGCTGGGGGCTCATCGCCGCCGGCCTGCGCCGCGCGCCCGCTCCAGCGGAGGGGCCCAGCCCCGCCGCGGGGGCCCCGCTGTACCCACGCCTGGCGCGCTACCGGGACTTCTACTGGAGCACCCTGGGCGCGTATGGCGGCGGCGTCCTGCTGGCGGAGCTGGTCCTCATCCTCCTGCAGACGGTGCTGTCCAGCGGCGTGCCCTCCACGGAGCTGGGCACCCCGGCCGCGGCGAACGCGGGCGGCGGCCTGTCGCTGGCGCCCACCGGGGCCTTCGCCATCGCCCTGGTGGTGTCCGCGGCGGTGGCCTTCGTCTGCGGCTTCGTCGGTGCGTCCCGCGCGCAGCGGCTGTCGCTGCCCGAGGCCACCATCGGCGTGCTCTACCTGGGCCTGCCCGTCCCCATCATCCTCACGTTGATGGAGCGGGTGCCGTCGCTGCAGCTCGCGCTCGGCTACCGGCTGCGCGAGGTGACGTACGTGGCCGGCCTGCTCGGCCGCCCGGAGCTGGCGTACTGGCTGGTCTTCACCGGGCTGGTGCTGGCGCTGGTGCTGGGCATCAACACGGGCTTCATCGCCGCCGGCAGCGGCCGGGTGGACCTGAAGCTGGGCTTCGAGCTGTTCGTCGCGCGCCGCCACGTGGCGGTGTTCCGCCCGTCGCTGCTCCTGGGCACGCTGGCGGTGCTGATGTTCGGCATCATCCCGCCGCTGCTCATCTACTTCATCATCCGCTCCGCCGAGGCCGCCGTGGAGCGCACCCGCATCCGCGCGCTGGGCCTCAACGACCCGCTGGCCGCCTCCTCGGACCTCAACCGGCTGAAGCTGCGCGAGCAGTCGCCCACCATGATGATGACCGCCCTGTCCGTGGGCGGCGTGGGCGTGGGCGTCATGGCGCTCATCATCGTGCTGTCGGTGATGAGCGGCTTCGAGGCGGACCTCCAGCAGAAGATCCTCGGCACCAACGCGCACGCGGTGGTGTCCAAGTACGCCGGTGAGCTGCCCGAGTACCCCAAGGTCATGGAGTCCATCCGCCGCGTCCCGGGCGTGGTGGGCCAGACGCCCTTCATCATCAACCAGGTGATGATTGCCTCCGAGGGCAACGTCGACGGCGTCATCATCAAGGGCATCGACCCGGAGACGGTGGGCGAGGTGACCGACCTCCCGCACAACCTGCTCGGCGGCCAGAAGCTCGAAATCCTCTACACGCCGGAGAAGATCCTCCACCGCGGCGCCCCCGACGACGAGCCCGAGGCTCCGTCCGGCGGCAGCGGGCCGGAAGGCGGGGCGGAGGAGGACGACATCATCCGCCGCTCCGGGAAGCCGGCGAAGCCCGCCGTGCTGCCGGGCATCGTCATCGGCCGCGAGCTGGCGGCGTCGCTGCGCGTGGTGGTGGGAGACCGGGTGAACGTGGTGTCCCCGCTGGGCACGGAGCTGGGCCCGTCCGGTCCCATTCCGAAGAGCCGCGCCTACCGGGTGGCGGCCATCTTCTACTCGGGCATGTACGAGTACGACTCCAAGTTCGTCTACATCCTCCTCAAGGAGGCGCAGGACTTCTTCGACGTGGAGGGCGCCTCCGGCATCGAGCTGAAGGTCGCGGACATCGACGACGCGCGGCGCATCGCCGGGCAGGTGGTGAAGGTGCTCGGCGGCTATCCCTACAGGGCACGCGACTGGGGGGAGATGAACAAGAACCTCTTCTCCGCGCTCCGGCTGGAGAAGCTGGTGATGGGCATCATCCTCTCCATCATCATCGTCGTGGCCGCCGGCCTCATCGTCGCCACCGTCATCATGCTGGTGCTGGAGAAGCGCAAGGAGATCTCCGTCCTCAAGGCGCTGGGTGTCTCCGACGGCGGCATCGTGAAGATCTTCCTCGCCGAGGGCCTGCAGATTGGCGTGGCGGGCGGCCTCCTCGGCCTCGTCTCCGGCCTGGCCTGGTGCTTCTTCATCGAGAAGGTGGGCATCAAGCTGGACCCGGAGGTCTATTACATCCCGGCGCTGCCGGTGCGAATCGAGCCCGTGCAGACCGCGCTCGCCGTCGTCATCGCGGTGCTCGTCACCTACCTCGCCTCCATCTACCCGGCCCTCAAGGCCAGCAGCGTGGAGCCGGTGGAAGGCCTCAAGGCGGAGTAGCCATGTCGCTCCTGTCCATCCGCAACGTCTTCAAGAGCTACTTCCTCCATGGGAAGCGCATCGACGTGCTGCGTGGTGTGTCGCTGGACATCGAGAAGGGCTCGCTCGTCTCCCTGGTGGGCGCGTCCGGCGCGGGGAAGAGCACCTTCCTCCACGTGCTGGGCACGCTGGACGCCCCGGCCGCCGGCGAGGTCCTCTTCGACGGCCGCTCCGTCTTCGCCATGAACGACGCGGAGGTGGCCGAGTTCCGCAACCGGACCATCGGCTTCGTCTTCCAGAGCCACTACCTGCTGCCCGAGTTCACCGCCCTGGAGAACGTGGCGATGCCCGCCCTCATCCAGCGCCGGGAGCGCACCGGCGCCTACGCCTACGCCCGCGAGCTGCTGGAGCGGGTGGGGCTGGGCCAGCGCGTGGACCACCGCCCCGGCGAGCTGTCCGGCGGCGAGGCCCAGCGCGTGGCCCTGGCCCGCGCCCTGGTGCTCAAGCCCGCCGTCCTGCTGGCCGACGAGCCGACCGGCAACCTGGACCCCGCCACCGGCGAGGGCATCCACCAGCTGCTTCGTGAAGTAAACCGCGAGCTGGGCATCACCGCCGTGGTGGTGACCCACAACGAGACGCTTGCTCGCTCCATGCCCCGCCGCCTGAGGTTGGCTGCGGGCGAGGTGTCGGAGGCGTGATGTCCCGGCGCTTTTGGATTGAGGGCCTTGTGGCCCTTCCCGTAGATTGCCCCGCCTTTTCCTGGCCGGTCTCCCCTTGAGGCTCCCCGTTCTGTCGCGCAAGTCACTGCTCCCGCTGCTGGCGGTCACCCTCTGCTCCCTCGTGCCGGGCCCCTCGTGGGCCCAGGCCGACGGAGGCGTGCCCGCTCCCGCGCCTGTTCCGGCGGTGACCTCTCCCTCCGCCGTCACCCAGGAGGCCGACGCCGGCACCCCGGCCCCGGCTCCGACGCCAGGCGCCGACCTGCCGGTGGATGCTCCCGTCTCCGAGGACGACGACAACAAGGTGGTGGAGGTCCGCGTCGAGGGCAACCGCCGCGTCGAGGCCGAGGCCATCCGCCGCGCGCTGCGCACCAAGGTGGGGGACGTGCTCGCTCCCGCCCGCACCTCGCAGGACCTGCGGGCCGTCTGGGGCCTGGGGTACTTCCAGAACGTCGAGCTGCTCGTGCAGCGGCTGGACCGGGGCGTCGCCTACGTCGTCCGCGTGGAGGAGCGGCCCATCGTCCGCGCCGTGCAGCTGCGCGGCAACGAGGAGCTCAGCCAGGACGACCTGAAGGAGGAGATCGACGTCAAGCCCGCCACCATCCTGGACATGGAGCTGGTGCGCTCCAGCGTGCAGAAGATCCAGGCGAAGTACGTGGAGAAGGGCTACTTCCTGGCGGAGGTCACCCACGAGATCAAGCCCACCGAGGGTGGCAACGTGGACGTGGTCTTCGTCACCAACGAGCGCGCCAAGGTGATGGTGAAGCAGATCACCTTCCTCGGCGCGGAGAAGGTCTCCGCGGAGACCCTCAAGGAGACGATGATCACCCGCGAGGGTGGCTTCTTCTCCTTCTTCACCGGAGAGGGCACCTACCGGCAGGAGGCCTTCGAGCGTGACCTGCAGGTCATCTCCATCGCCTACTACGACCGGGGCTTCATCAACGTCCGGGTGGACAAGCCCACCGTCCAGCTCTCCGCGGACAAGCGCTTCATCTACATCACCATCAAGGTCGTCGAGGGCGAGCCCTACGACATCGGGAAGATCGACTTCTCCGGCGACCTGCTGGAGGACGTGCCCAAGGAGCAGATGGCGGCGCTGATGCGCTCCCGCCAGGGCGAGCGCTTCAACCGCTCGCAGCTCTCGCAGGACATCCTCTCCGTCTCGGACGTCTATTACGACCGCGGCTTCGCGTACGCGAACATCAACCCCATCACCAGCGTCAACGCGGAGAACCGCACGGTGGACCTGACCTTCGACGTCCAGAAGGGCCCCAAGGTCACCATCGAGCGCATCAACGTCATCGGCAACAGCAAGACCCGCGACAAGGTCATCCGCCGCGAGCTGCGCGTGTACGAGGGCGAGCTCTACAGCGGCACCGGCGTGCGCCGCAGCCGCGAGCGCGTCACCGCCCTGGGCTTCTTCGAGACGGTGGAGATCACCCAGCGCCCGGGCAGCGCCGACGACACCATCATCCTGCAGGTGGAGGTGAAGGAGAAGGCGACCGGCACCTTCCAGGTGGGCCTGGGCTTCTCCAACGTGGAGAACTTCATCTTCACGGCGCAGATCTCCCAGAACAACTTCCTGGGCTGGGGCCAGAGCGTCTCCGCGTCCGCGCAGATCTCCGGCCTGCGCTCGCTCGTCCAGCTGTCCTTCTACGACCCATACTTCCTGGACACGAACTACCTCTTGTCCGCGGAGTTCTTCCGGGTCCAGGCGGACTACGAGGGCTTCATCCGCAACTCGACGGGTGGCAGCGTCTCCATCGGCTACCAGTTCATCGACGACCTGCTGGGCACCATCGGCTACTCGCGCGAGTGGGTGGACGTGGAGGCCGGCCAGAACCTGGGCGCGGTGCTGCTGGCCAACCAGTTCCTGTCCGGCGTCACCAGCGCGGCCCGCCTGTCGCTGTCCTTCGACCGGCGCGACAACCGGCTCTTCCCGTCGCGCGGCTTCATCCACTACGGCTCGGTGGAGACGGCCCCTGCCTTCCTGGGCGGCACGTTCCTCTTCAACCGGTACACGGCCTACTCGCGCCTGTACTTCCCGATGCCGCTGGGCTTCGTCTTCAAGACGAACGCCACCATTGGCTACATCCAGCAGCTGGACCAGGACAAGCCGCTGCCCATCTCCGAGCTCTACTACGTCGGCGGCATCAACAGCGTCCGTGGCTACTACCTGCGCAGCATCAGCCCCTCGGTGAAGGTGCCCCGCTCGGGCACTCCGGATGCCACCGTCACCGACTTCCTGGTGGGCGGCAACAAGCAGCTCGTCTTCAACTTCGAGCTGGAGTTCCCCATCTTCGAGAAGGCCGGCCTGCGCGGCGTGCTCTTCTACGACGCGGGCAACGCCTTCGCGACGACCGAGCGCTTCTTCCAGGACCGACAGGACAAGCTGCCCCTCGGCCTCTTCCACTCCGCGGGCTTCGGTTTCCGGTGGTTCTCTCCCATCGGCCCCCTGCGCTTCGAGTGGGGCATCCCGCTCACCAGGCGGCCGGAAGATGACCGGATTCTGTTCGAGTTCACTATCGGCAACTTCTTCTGATAAGCCCTTGCTCCGTCGTCCCGGCCCCACCCCTGTTTGAACAAGCCCGGGAGCGCGACGTCGGAGCCTGTAACCTTCCCGAGGAGCTGTTGAACATGTCGCTTCGCACCACCATCGCGGCCGCGGCCGCCGTCCTGTCGTTCGCCATGCCGGTGGCCGCTTCCGCCGCCGAGCAGAAGGTTGCCTTCGTGGATCTGCAGCGCGTCCTGCTCGAGGTGGACGACGGCAAGGCCGCCAAGGGCCGCCTCCAGAAGTGGCTCGACGAGCGCCAGAAGGAAATCGACAAGGAGCAGGAGGCCCTCCGCAAGGAGAAGGAGGTCCTCGACAAGCAGGCCAGCGCGATGAGCCCGGACACCAAGGCCCAGAAGGAAGGCGAGCTCCAGCGCAAGGTGATGATCCTCGCGCAGAAGTGGGAGAAGAGCCGGGCCGAGGCCGCCAACAAGGAGCGGCAGGAGATGGAGCCCATCATCGGCAAGATTGACCAGGTCATCGCCGGCATCGCCGAGCGTGACGACCTGTCCTTCGTGCTGGAGAAGCGCGACTCGGGCATCGTCTTCGCCCGCTCGCAGCACGACATCTCCAACGAGGTCATTCGCGCGTACAACAGCGCGAAGAAGCCGGCCGCGGCGGCGAAGGACGCCCCGACGAAGAAGTAGTCGTTCGTCCCCCCTCTCCGTGCAGACTCCGAACCCCCCCCGCCGGCTCGGGGAGCTCGCCGCCCACGTCGGGGGGGAGCTCCTCGGGGACGCCGGCCAGCTCATCCATGGTCTCAACGGGCTCGAGGAAGCAGGCCCGGGAGACGTGTCGTTCTACGGCAACACGCGCTACCGCCGGCAGTTCGAGGCCACCCGGGCCTCCGCCGTGCTGGTGGGCGCCGACGCGCCGCCCCGAGAGGGCGTGGCGCTGGTGCGGGTACCCAACCCCCACCTGGCCTACGCGAAGCTCTTGCGCCTGTTCCACCCGGCCTCCCGTCCGGCCGCGGGCGTGAGGCCCGGCGCCTGGGTGCATCCGGAGGCCACCGTCCATCCGGAGGCCACGGTGCTGCCGGGGGCCTCGGTGGACCGGGGCGCCACGGTGGGCGCGCGCACGGTGCTGTACCCCGGCGCCTACGTGGGCGAGGACGCCCGGGTGGGCGAGGACTGTGTCCTGCACCCCAACGTCACGGTGCGCGAGCGCTGCGTGGTGGGCGCGCGCGTCATCCTCCATGCCTCCAGCGTGGTGGGGGCGGACGGCTTCGGCTTCGCCTTCAACCCCGAGGGCGAGGCGGGCCCGGAGCACTTCAAGATTCCCCAGGTGGGCATCGTCCGCATCGAGGACGACGTGGAAGTGGGCGCCTGCACCTGCATCGACCGCGCGACGGTGGGCGAGACGGTGGTGGGGCGCGGCACGAAGCTCGACAACCTGGTGCAGATCGCCCACAACGTGAGGGTGGGCCCGCTGTCGCTCATCTGCGCGCAGGCCGGCGTGTCCGGCTCGGCGGAGATTGGCACCGGCGTGGTGCTGGCGGGGCAGGTGGGCGTGGTGGGCCACATCCGCGTGGGCGACCTGGCGAAGGTGGGCGCGCAGTCCGGCGTGGCGCACGACGTGGAGGACGGGCAGGTCGTGAGCGGCAGCCCGGCCGTGCCCCACCGGGACTGGCTCCGAGCCAGCGCGGCGGCGGGGCAGGTGGCGGACCTGCTCAAGGAAGTTCGCGCCCTGCGCCGCAGGGTGGAGACGCTCGAGAAGGAGAAGGGGGAGTGATGGACATCGGAGACATCCAGAACCTGCTGCCGCACCGGTACCCGTTCCTCCTGGTGGACCGGGTGGTGGAGATCATTCCCGGCCAGAAGCTGACGGCCTACAAGAACGTCACCATCAACGAGCCCTTCTTCAACGGCCACTTCCCGGGGCAGCCTGTCATGCCGGGCGTGCTCATCCTGGAGGCGTTGGCGCAGGCGATGGCCATCCTCGCCTACAAGAGCGAGGGAATGGACCCGAACAAGAAGCTCACCTACCTGATGGGCGTGGACGGGGCGCGCTTCCGCAAGCCCGTGCTGCCGGGCGACCGGCTGCACCTCGACATCGAGGTGGTGCGCCACAAGGGCTCCGTGTGGAAGACGAAGGGCACGGCGAGTGTCGATGGCGTGAGGGTCGCCGAGGGCGAGTTCCTGGCGACCGTCGTGGACAAGAACGCCAAGGCGGACGAGAGCGCGGCTTCCTGACCGCGACCGCGAGGCGAAGAGGAAACACCACATGGCGCACGTTCATCCCACCGCGGTCGTCCACCCCGATGCCCGCCTGCACGAGTCGGTCGAGGTCGGCCCCTATTCGGTCATCGGCCCGAAGGTGACGCTGGGCGCGGGCTCTCGCGTGGGCCCCCACGTCGTCATCGAGGGGCGGACGACGCTGGGCGAGCGCAACCGCATCTTCCAGTTCGTGTCCATCGGCGCGGACCCGCAGGACTTGAAGTACGCCGGCGAGGACACGGAGCTCGTCCTCGGTGACGACAACCAGGTCCGCGAGTTCGTCACCCTGCACAAGGGCACGGCGGGCGGCGGCGGCGCCACGCGCATCGGCAGTGGCAACCTCTTCATGGCCAACAGCCACGTCGCGCACGACTGCGTGGTGGGCAATGGCTGCCGCATCGGCAATGGCTCCGCGCTGGCGGGCCACGTGACGATGGAGGACCACGTCATCATCAGCGGCCTGGCGGCGGTGCATCAGTTCACCCGCCTGGGCAAGCACGCCTTCATCTCCGGCGGCGCCATGGTGACCATGGACATCCCGCCCTACGCCACGGCGCAGGGAGACCGGGCGGAGCTGGTGGGGCTGAACACGGTGGGCCTGGAGCGCAGCGGCTACTCCAAGGAGCAGATCGAGCGCATCAAGGAAGCGCACCGCATCCTGTTCCGCTCGAAGCTGCAGCTCCAGGAGGCGCTGGCACGGCTGCGCACGGAGCTGGGGGGCAACCCCGAGGTGGACCACCTCATCGACTTCGTCCTGCAGAGCAAGCGCGGGCTGACGCGCTAGTCCTTGGGGCCCGGGGCCATGGAAGGAGCATCGGCGGTGGAGCGGATTGGCCTCATCGCGGGCAATGGCCGGCTGCCCTTCCTCTTCGCGCGCGCGGCGCGGGCGCGGGGGCTGGAAGTCGTGGCCGTGGCGCACCGGGGGGAGACGGACCCGGAGCTGGCCTCGGAGGTTGGCTCGCTGACGTGGGTGCGGGTGGGGCAGGTGGACCGCATCCAGAAGGCGTTCCGTCAGGCCGGCGTCACCCAGGCGGCCATGGCCGGCGGCATCGGCCGGGTGCGGGCGCTGGCGGAGGCCCGGCCAGACTTGGGCGCGGTGCGCATCATCTCCCGGCTGCGCAGCTTCCGGGACGACGCGCTGCTGCGCGCGGTGGCCGCGGACTTCGAGTCGCGCGGCGTCACCATCATCGCCCCCACGGACTTCCTCGGCGAGGTGCTGTGCCCGGAGGGCCACCTGGCGGGCCCGAAGCTGCACCCGGCGCAGGAGAAGGACGTGGCCCTGGGCCGCGAGGTGGCGGTGCTGCTGGGCCAGGCCGACGTGGGCCAGACGGTGGTGGTGCACAACGGCCACGTGCTGGCGCTGGAGGCGGTGGAGGGCACGGATGAGACCATCCGCCGGGGTGGGAAGCTGGGTGGCTCTGGCGCGGTGGTGGTGAAGCGCTGCAAGCCGCAGCAGGACCTGCGCTTCGACCTGCCAGCGGTGGGCCCGCGCACGCTGGATGTGATGAAGGAGACGGGCGCGAAGGTGCTGGCGCTGGAGGTAGGGCGCACGGTGCTACTGGACGCACCCGCGCTCTTCGCCGGGGCGGAAGCCGCGGGCATCACCATCGTTGGCGTGCCCTGACTCGGGGACCAGCGGAGGCGGGCGGGCCTCGCCTCCCTGGCTGCTTCACGAGGACGGCCCGGGGTGCGTGAATACCGTCGCACCTCAAACGTCCCCCCAGGGCGATGTATCGCCGCCTGCCTGCCCGTCCTACCCTGTCGCGGAGGAATCCACCTGTGCGGACTGCTGTTGCTCGCAGCCCGTGACGCCGGAGGTCGACACCGCGCCATGAAGACCCGTCTGCTGCTGCTGTGCCTCGCGCTGGCCCTGCCGTTCCCGGCGCTCGCGGAGGCCATCCGCGTCTCGCTGGAGGGCCGCGCGGCGCTGGGAGAGACGCTGCCGACGCTGCTCGTCCACATCGAGGAGCCCATCGCCGGCTTCGAGGTGAAGCTGAAGCGCAGCGACGGCAAGGTGGTGGAGCTGAAGGGCGGCGGGAAGCCGGGCGTCACCCGGCGCCTCGAGCTGGAGCAGCCTGAAGGGCGCTTCCACTACGAGGGCGAGCTGGTGGTCCGCTTCCCCGATGCCGAGTCCGGCACCATGCCGCTGTCCTTCGACACGGAGCTGTACGGCCCGCTGAGCGTGGCGGTGCGCAAGGAGGACGTGGACGTGGCGGAGCGGAAGCTGCGCCTCACCATGACGCGGCCGGCGCGGCGGGTGGAGCTGACGGTGTTGATGGACACCGGGGAGAAGGCGTTCCAGGGCGAGGTGCCCTTCAAGGGCGAGCCGGCGGGCACTCCGCTGGAGCTGACCTGGCCGGCGGCCCAGGGGCGGGTGATGAAGATCTCGCTCAAGGCCTTCGACACCTCGGAGTTCTACGCCGGGGTGGACCTGTTTCCCTGGCAGGTGGACATCCCCCACGAGGAGGTGAACTTCGCCTCCGGCAGCGCGGACGTTCCGGCGGCGGAGCGCGGCAAGCTGGACAAGAGCCACGGCCTCATCGTGGAGGCGCTGCGGAAGTACGGGCGCTTCGCGGCGCTGCGGCTGTACGTGCTGGGCCACACGGACACGGTGGGGGCGTCGGCGGCCAACCGGGAGCTGTCGCTGAAGCGGGCGAGGAGCCTGGCCGCGTACTTCCGGAAGCAGGGCCTCAAGGTCCCGGTGTTCTACGAGGGGTTCGGCGAGGAGTCGCCCGCGGTGGCGACGCCGGACGAGACGGCGGAGGCGGGCAACCGCCGTGCCGAGTACATCATCGCCGTGGAGGACCCGGTGCTCCAGCATGCGCCGTTCCCTCCCCGGTGGCGGAAGCTGTAGGGGGTATCGACTTGAGGAGAGCACGGATGAGCCGATTCCACCGGATGGCCTGGGTGTCGTTGGGGCTGGGAATGCTGGGCGCGGCGGGCTGTGCGCACCAGGCGCCTGTCGCCGTGCGGCGGGAGGCGGAAGCCGAGAAGTGCCAGCTGGTGCAGTCCGTGCTGAAGGAGCCGGGCCCGTCCCAGGTGGTGCGCGAGATTGCCGCGCAGGGGCGCGAGGAGCCCACGCCGGTGGTCGTCTACGTGCGCCGCCCGGAGGAGTCCATGCTGGAGCGCTTCTTCGCGGGCGAGGAGCCGCTCTGCGGGGACGCCACGTTCAAGGTGGTGCAGGAGAACGTGCTGGACGCGGTGGTGGTGTACCTGCAGGAGGTGCAGGACGGCTACGCGTACGACGCGCGCCGCGCCGGCCCGGAGGACCTGGCCCTGGAGGGCAAGCCGCAGGGGCTGGTGAAGCGCCAGGGGCCCGCCTGGGTGGCGAGCCCCGGCCCTATCTGAGCAGCTCCTTGCCGCCGTCCGCGATGAACTGCACGGCGATGGCGGCGAGGATGAGGCCCATGACACGCTCGACGATGGCGACGCCGGACTGGCGCAGCACGCGCTGAATCATCCCGGAGGCGCGGAGGATGAAGTAGCTCGCCACGAACGTCAGGATGATGGCGGCCAGCACGGGGATGGCGGAGGTGAGCGTCTCCCCCTTGGCCATCAGCACCATGGCGGTGGCGATGGCGCCGGGGCCGGACAGCAGGGGAATGGCCAGCGGGACGATGGCCACGTCTTCCTTCACCACGCCCTCCTGCTCCTCGGTGGGGGTGGTGCGCGTCTCGGACGGGCGCGCGCGGAGCATGTCCAGCGCGGTGATGAGCAGGAGGATGCCGCCCGCCACGCGGAAGGCGCCCAGCGACACGCCGAACACCTTGAAGATGACGCCGCCGAACAGGGCGAAGAACAGCATCATCCCGCAGGCCACCAGGCAGGCCCGCATCGCGGTGCGGCGCACCTTCTCCGGCGAGTCCCCGGCCGTCATCGCCAGGAACAGCGGCACCACGCCGATGGGGTCCACCACGAAGAAGACCGCCGACAGCGACACCAGGAACAGCGACAGGTAGCCCGACATGGAAGGCCCTCGGGCTACACCTTGATGCGCAGCTTCCACACCATGGTGAGGGCCTCGGCGAAGATCTTCTTGCTCATCTTCGAGTGCCCCACGCGGCGGTCCTCGAAGACGATGGGAATCTCTCGCACGGTGAAGCCCTTCTTCAGGGTGCGGTAGGTGAGCTCGATTTGAAACGCGTACCCGGTGCTCTTCACCGCATCCAGGTCGATGGACTCCAGCACCCGGCGGTGGAAGCACTTGAAGCCGCCGGTGAGGTCGCGGATGCCCACGCCCAGGATGGAGCGGGCGTAGAGGCTGCCACCGCGGCTGATGATCTGCCGCCCGACGCCCCAGTTCACCGTGCCGCCGCCGGTGACGTAGCGCGAGCCCAGCACCAGGTCCGCGCCCGCCTGGGCCGCGTCGAGGAAGCCGGGGAGGTAGCGCGGGTCATGGCTGAAGTCCGCGTCCATCTCCAGGATGTACGTGTAGCCCTGGGCCAGCGCCCAGCGGAAGGCGGCGAGGTACGCACGGCCCAGGCCCTCCTTCCTCTCGCGGTGCAGCACCCGCACGCGCGAGTCCTTCGCCGCGAGCGCGTCCGCCAGCTGCCCCGTGCCGTCGGGCGAGTTGTCGTCGACGACGAGGATGTCCACGCGGGCGTCGGCCTTCAGCACCGCCTGGACGATGGCCTCGATGTTTTCTCGCTCGTTGTACGTGGGGATGCAGACCAGGGCAGGGTTCATGACCCGGCCGACATACCCTAAATGGAGCGCGGGGGCAGTAGCTCCAGCACGGCCTCCGCCGCCAGGGTGGCGGCCCTGTTCTCCCCCAGGCGCCCGCGCATCTCCGCCAGCCCGCGCAGCATCTCGTCCCGGGGCGCCCCGGGAACCCACACCCGGCGGACCTCCTCGGCGATGCGCTCGGGCGTCATCTCGCCCTGGAGCAGCTCCGGCACCACCTTCCTGCCGGCCAGCAGGTTGACCAGCGAGACGAAGGCCACCTTCAGCATCAGCCGGCCCACCCAGTACGTGATGAGGGAGACCCGGTACACGACGACGAGCGGCCGCTGCATCAGCCCGGCTTCCAGTACGGCGGTACCGGAGGCCACCACCGCCGCGTCGCTGGCGCCGACCACCTCGGGGGCCTGGCCCTCCACCAGGATGGGCGTCAAGCCGCTGCCCTCGAACCGGGACACCACCTCCTCGCGGGGGATGGTGGGCGCCACGGGCACGACGACCTGGAGCCCGGGGCGCTCGGCGGCGAGCCGCTTCGCCGCGTCCACCATGGTGGGCAGCAGACGTCGGATTTCGCTCATCCGGCTGCCGGGGAGCAGCGCCAGGGTGGGGGCGTCCTTTACCAGCCCCAGGCGCTCGCGGAAGGCGGCGGGGCTGTCGGGTGCGGGGACCTGCTCCACCACGGGGCTGCCCACATAGCGGGCGCTGACGCCGGCCTCCCGGTAGAACTCCTCCTCGAAGGGGAGGATGCAGAGCATCCGGTCCACCAGGCGCTTGATGGTGCGCACCCGGCCACGCCGCCAGGCCCAGATCATGGGGGAGACGTAGTAGGCGACTGGGACTCCCAGCGCCTTCAGCTTCTCCGCCAGTCGCAGGTTGAAGTCGGGGATGTCCACCAGGATGGCGACGTCGGGGCGGCGCTCGGCGGCGGCGGCCGTCAGTCCCTTGAGGATCTGCAAGATCCGGGGGATACGGGGCAGCACCTCGGTGATGCCCATGACGGACACCTCGCGGGCGTCGAAGAGGAGCTCCACCCCCCGGGCGGCCAGGCGCGAGCCGCCCATGCCGAAGAAGGTGAGGTCCGGACGGCGGGCCTGGAGGGCGGCGACGAGCTCGGCGGCGTGGGTGTCACCGGAGGCCTCGCCGGCCACGACGAGGATGCGGGGCGGGGGCGTCATGAGGGGGCGCGCATCGTACCTGATGCGCGAGCGGGTGAAGGTGTAGAGTGAGCTACCCTTGAAGACGCTTCTGCTCGCCGAGAGCCATCCCCCCACGCTCGAGCACCTGAAGGGCCTGCTCTCCCAGGCCGGGTACACCGTGCGCGCGGTGAATGACCCGGTGACGGCGATGGAGCACTTCGCCGCGGACAACCCGGACGTGGTGGTGCTGTCGGTGGACCTGCCCCGGGTGGACAACGCGCACGTGGTGCACCTCATCCGGGCGCACAGCCAGGGTGGGCGGGTGCCCATCGTCGCCATCGACAAGGGGCACCTGGGCCGGGCGCGCGGCGTGGCGGCGGTGCTGGACCTGAAGGTGAACGCGTACGTGGCGGACCCCCTCAAGCCGGGCGAGCTGGTGCCCCGGCTGGAGGCGCTGGTGCGCGCGGCGCAGGCCGTGCCGCTCACCGGGCTGGCGGCCACGCTGTCGCGGCCGGCGGTGAACTCGGGCGAGCTGCGGGGCTACCCGCTGCCTGGCCTCCTGCACTCGCTCTACCGGCTGCGCCGGGACGGCGTGCTGGTGGTGGCGCACAGGGACTTGAGCCGGCGGGTGTACTTCCTGCGGGGCGCGGCGGTGAGCTACGACTCGTCCGCGAAGGCGGACTCGCTGCCCCGCTTCCTGCTGGACCGCCAGGTGCTCACCGCGGTGCAGGCGGAGCGGCTGGTGGAGGCGCTGGGCTCCGGGCTGCGCATCGGCGCGGCGCTGGCGGACGTGGGCGTGGAGGCGGCGGGCGACGAGCTGTTGCAGCTGCTGCGCGACTACACGAAGGACCGGCTGGAGCGGGTGCTGGGCATGCGCGAGGGGCGCTATGCCTTCTACTCGGGCGACGAGTTCACGAAAGAGGTGGCCGCGGTGGAAGTCCCTCCGCTGGCGCCGGTGCTGGCGGGCGCGCGGCGGTGCTTCCCGCTGAAGGTGATGGCGGCGTCGCTGCGGGCGAACCTGGGCGAGTACCCGGTGCGCTCGCCCGAGTTCGGGCGGGATTTGCAGGCGATGGCGCTGGACACGGACGACCTGAAGATTGCGATGCAGGTCAACGGGCGCATCGTGCTGAGGGACCTGCTGGCGCACGGGCGCGGCGAGCTGGGCACGGCGGTGTCGCTGCTGTGGTTCCTGAAGCTGACGGGCGGGGTGACCTTCTCGCCGACGCCGGTGGCCACGGGGACGGACGTGCTGTCCAACGCGGTGCTGCCGGACCGGATTGCGCCCCGCAAGCGCAAGGCGCTGCCACCGGAGACGGCGGCCTCGCTGCGTGAGGAGGCGGTGCGCATCATCACCCGCAGCTACTTCGGCAGCCTGGGGCTGGACATCGCCGCGGACACGGAGGCGGTGGAGCGCGCGTACCACGAGACGGCGATGCGCTTCCATCCGGACACATACGCCGAGTTCGACATCTCGGACCTGAGGGACTTGCTGGAGTCGGTGCAGGAGAAGCTCTCGGCCTCGTACCGGGTGCTGAGCGTGGACGAGAAGCGCAAGGCGTACCTCCAGTACCTCTTCAGCCGGCTGGACGTGGGGCGCAACACGGCGGTGGTGGTGGAGGCGGAGATTGCGCTGCGCCGGGGAGAGTCCGCGCTGAAGCGCCGCGACTTCCCCACGGCGATGCGGGCCTTCGAGGAGGCGGTGACGCTCAACCCCGAGGAGCCGGAGTACTACGCGTTCCTGGCCTGGGCGACGTACATGGCGGCGCCGGGGGCTCCGCTGGTGCGGGCGCAGAAGGCGCAGAAGGTGCTGAAGAAGGCGCTGTCGCTGGGGCCGTACGTGGAGCGGCTGCACATCATCGCGGCCATCATCGACACGGACCTGGGTGACGCGCCGCTGGCGCGCAAGAAGCTGCTGAAGGTGCTGGAGTACAACCCGTACTCCCAGCTCGCGAAGGCGGCACTGCGTAAGGTGGGGCGCTAGTCATGCGTCACATCCTGCTGCGGCTGTTGCGCTATGCGCGGCCCCACGTTGGCGTGCTCGTGCTGGCCTTTGTGGGCATGGCGGCGGTGGGCCTGGCCACGGGGGCGTATGCGTACCTGACGGGCCCGGCGCTGCGCTTCCTGCTGTCGGGAGGGCAGGAGGGCTTCGCGAGCGCACAGCGTGTGCCCTGGCTGGCGGACCTGCCGCGCGAGGCCGCGCTATGGGGCTTCCCGCTGGTGATGGTGGTGGTGGGCGTGGCGAAGGGGCTGGGGTATCTGACGCAGTTCTACTTCATGGGCCTGTTCGCGCAGCGGGTGGTGAAGGACCTGCGGCGCGACCTGTTCCTGAAGCTCACGTCGCTGTCGCCCGCGCAGCTGGCGCGCGAGCGGATGGGCGACTTGCTCAGCCGCTTCTCGTCGGACGTCAACGCGGTGGAAGCGGCGGCCATGTACACGGTGGGCGCGTACCTGCGCGACAGCGTGCAGATTGTCGTCCTGACGGCGGTGGTGCTCTCGCTGAGCCCGCTGCTGGGGGGCGTGATGCTGCTGGTGATTCCGCTGGCGGCGCTGCCGGCCTCGCGGCTGATGCGCAAGGTGCTGAAGCGGACGCGTGAGGGGCAGACGCAGCTCGGCAACCTGGCGGGGCAGCTCCACGAGGGGCTGGGAGGCCTGCGCACGATTCAGGCCTTCAACGGCCAGGAGGCGGAGCTGGCGCGCTTCGCAGCGCACGCGAAGGCGCACGAGAAGGCGGTGGTGAGCGCGGCGTGGGCGCGGGGGGCGGTGCCAGGGCTGATGGAGGTGCTCGCGGCGGCGGCGCTGGCAGGCGCGCTGGCCTACGCGGCGAGCGCGCGGCTCATTCCGCCCGAGGCGCTGCTGTCGCTGCTGACGGCGGTCATCCTGGTGTACCAGCCCGTGAAGGAGCTGGGCCGGGTGACGCAGTTCGCGGTGCAGGCGGGTGCGGCGGGAGAGCGCCTCTACGCGCTGTTGGACTTGAAGCACCCGGTGGAGGACGCGCCGGACGCGGTGCCCGCGCCGACACTGTCGCGGAGCATCGTGCTGGAGGGGGTCCGCTTCTCCTATGGAGAGCGTCGCGCGCTGGATGGCCTGACGCTGGAGCTGAAGGCAGGGCAGGTGACGGCGCTGGTGGGCGGAAGCGGTGGCGGCAAGAGCACGGTGACGTCGATGCTGCTGCGCTTCGAGCGGCCCCAGAAGGGGCAGCTGCTGCTGGATGGGGTGGACGCGAACCGGTACACGGCGGCCAGCGTGCGAGCCCAGTTCGCGCTGGTGACGCAGGAGCCGCTGCTCTTCCAGGGCACGGTGCTGGACAACCTCCGCTATGCGAGGCCGGACGCCACGAGGGAAGAGGTGGAGGCAGCGGCGAAGGTGGCGCACGCGGACGGCTTCATCAGGGCATTGCCGGAAGGCTACGACACGCGCATCGGCGAGCGAGGCGTGACGCTGAGCGGTGGCCAGCGGCAGCGGCTGTGCATCGCGAGGGCGGTGCTGGCGCGGGCGCCGGTGCTGGTGCTGGACGAGGCGACGAGCAGCCTGGACCCGGAGAGCGAGCGCGAGGTGCAGGCTGCACTGGCGGCGGTGCTGCCCGGGAGGACGGCGCTGGTGATTGCGCACCGGCTGTCCACGGTGGTGAACGCGGACGTGCTCCATGTGATGGAGGCGGGCCGCGCGGTCGAGAGTGGCACGCACGCGGAGCTGCTCCAGAAGGGTGGACGCTACGCGGCGCTGTGGAAGATGCAGACGGAGGGCCCGTCCGAGCGCGGCGCGGCGTGAGGGATTGCCGCTGTCGTGCATCATGAACCGCCGTTGAAATGCGCGCGGTGTGGCGGCCCTGACAGGGTACGGTGCGAGCCAGGGCCGGGCCGCTCCGTGCATCGAGGCGTGCTGGAAGGACCGGGCATCCGGCCCACTGAGCGAGGCGTGGAATGAGCCGGGTCCGGACAGTGGTGGCGAAGGGAGTCCAGGGGGTGTTGGGCCTCGGGCTGATGTTGCTGGGCGTGGCGGGCCTCTTCGCGATGCCTGCCTCCTGTGCGAGCTATCCGGTGGTGCCGCCGGTGGAGGGCGCCCCCACCTGGGTGCGCGGCGCCTTCCACGTCCACACCACGCGCTCGGATGGACGGGGCTCGCCGCTGGAGGTGGCCCGCGCGGCGAAGGTGGCGGGCCTGGACTTCGTGGTGCTCACCGACCACAACGACTTCGCCCCGCCCGCGCCCACGTGGGCAGAGGGCGTGCTGCTGGTGCCCGGCGTGGAGATCTCCACCTCTTCGGGTCACCTCGTTGCATTCGGCATGGAGCGGCGGCTGGAGGGCATGCGCCAGTGGATGCCGCCAGGGGACGCGGTGAAGGCAGTGGCAGCGGCGGGAGGGACGTCGGTGCTCGCGCATCCGGTGCAGCGGCGCAATCCCTGGAAGGACGCGGACAGCGCGCGCGAGGTGCCGGGCTTCGAGCTGTACTCGGCGGACACCTTCTTCCGGCAGGCGGTGCGGAGTCCGGTGAGCCGGCTGCTGCCCGCTGTGGGCGCGTACCTGGGCAACCCGGGGCACGGGGTGATGGTGCTGGTCTCCCCGGAGCCGGAGCCCGGCGAGCGCTTCCTGGAGCTGACCCGAGAGCGGCCCCGAATCGCCTTCTGCGCCCACGACGCCCACGGGCTGCCGTCGTACGAGGCGGTCTTCGAATCCATGGCGATGTACCTGCCCCCGGAGCGCGTGCCTTCACCTCTGCCAGAGGACGCGCGCGAAGCCGCGGCGCGGGTGACGCGGGCGCTGGGAAGCGGGCAAGCGCTGTGTTCCTTCCGTGCGCTGGGCGAGCCAGCGGGCTTCGCGCTCGAGGGGTTGGACCCGGAGCGGCGGGAGGCCCGGGTGGGCGAGGTGCTGCGGGTGCGCCTGCCTGGCGCCCCGGAGGAGGGCTCCGTCCGGGTGGAGGTCTGGGGTGAGGGCCGGTTGCAGCCTGACGGGAGGTCGGTGGAGCTGACCGGAGAGGGGGCGGTGCGGGTGGAGGTGTGGGCCCGGGGGCCGGGGCGCTTCCTGGGGACGGAGTGGCGGCCATGGATAGTCCCGAGTCCCGTGCGCGTGCTGCCGCGCGGACCGGGCATCTGATAGAGGGCGCGGAGCCGTCATGCGCCTCCTGTACATCCTCGCCACCTACGTGCTTTTCGCGTTGCTGTTCCCGGTGCTCTCGCTGCACCGGAAGACGCGTCATGGGCTGATGCAGCGGCTGGGCTTCTACGGCTCGGAGGACCTCCCCACGCGGGGCGAGGGCCCGGTGCTGTGGCTGCACGGCGCGAGCGCGGGAGACCTGCTGGCGCTGTCGCCGATGTTCGCTCCGCTGCGAGCGCACTTCCCAGGGTGCCAGCTCATCCTGTCGACGATGACGGACAGCGGCTACGCGATGGCGAAGGGCCGGCTGGCGAAGGAGATCGACGGGGTGGTGTACGTGCCCTACGACCTCTGGGGCGCGACGCGCAGGGCGGTGCGGGCCATCCGTCCGGACCTGCTGGTGCTGGAGTACACGGAGATCTGGCCCAACCTCATCCGGGCGGCGAAGCGGGGTGGGGCGCGGGTGGTGATGACGAACGGGCGGTTCTCCCCGGCGAACGTGGGGAAGTACCAGTGGTTCTTCCGCCTCATCGGCAACCCGCTGAAGGACCTGGACCTCATGCTGATGCGGCAGGAAGAGGAAGCCGCGCGGGCGCGGAGCCTGGGCGCGCGACCGGAGTGGGTCCGGGTGACGGGCAACACGAAGTTCGACTCCCAGGCCTCGGGGCCCGTGCGCGAGGACGAAGCGCTGCGGGGCGCCCTGGGCCTGGAGCCGGGCGCGCGCGTGTGGATTGCGGGGAGCACGCACGAGGGCGAAGAAGAGGTGTTGTTCGGAGTCTACCGGCGGCTGCGGGAGCGGTGGCTGGACCTGCGCCTGGTGATAGCTCCGAGGTACGTGGACCGTGCAGCGCGCATCGTGGCGCTCGGGCGTGAGGTGGGGCTGGGCGTGGGGCTGCGCTCGCAGGGCAATCCCGAGCGCGCGCCAGTGGTGGTGCTGGACACGATTGGCGAGCTGTCGAGGGCCTACCGGCTGGCGACGGTGGTGTTCGTGGGAGGCTCGTTCACGAAGCGGGGCGGGCAGAACATCCTGGAGCCCGCGGGGCAGGGGAAGCCGGTGCTGTACGGGCCGCACATGGACAACTTCCGGGACAGCGTGGAGCTGCTGACGGGACACGGCGGCGTGCAGGTATCGGACGGCGAGGCCCTGCACGCGGTGCTCGCGGAGTTGCTCGCGTCCCCGGAGCGGCTCGAGTCACTGGGGGAGCAGGCCCAGGCGACGGTGCGGCGCATCTCCGGAGCGAGCGAGAGGAACGCGGAGGCGATGACGACGCTCTTTCCGCACGGGAGGCCGGACCCACGATGACGCTCATCATCCACCCGCACTTCCACAAGCGGTACACGGGGGTGACGCGCCACGTGGAGTCGGTGGTGCCCGCGCTGACCCGTGACACGGGCTCGGAGACGCGAGTCATGGGCTCGGGGCTGAACGACGGCCTCCCGAGAATCACCTGGCCCGAACTGCTCCGTCGTGCTCGCACGGAGCCAGTGGTCTGGCACGCGCACCGGAACAACGAGCTGCTGGCGGGCATGGTGCTGAAGCTGCTGGGCCGTCAGGTGAAGTTGGTCTTCACGAGGCACACCTCGATGGCGCCGACCAGCTTCACGCGCTTCCTTGCCCGGGGCGCGGATGCGCTCGTCTCGCTGACGCGGCAGGTGGCGGAGGTCATCGCGCTGCCCTCGACGGTCATCTCGCACGGCATCGACCTGACGCGCTTCCACCCGCCGGAGGACCGGGACGAAGCGTGGCGCCGGCTCGGCCAGGGCGGGCGCTACGGTGTGGGCGTCATCGGCCGCATCCGGAAGGAGAAGGGGCAGGGGGACTTCCTCGACGCGGTCCGTCCGCTGTTGCCGCAGCACCCGGAGTGGAAGGCGGTGCTGGTGGGGCTGGCGAAGGGGCCGGACCTGGACTGGGTGAACGGGCTGCGTGCGGGCCTCGAGGACCGGGTGTCGCTGGCGGGAGAGCAGTCCGTCATCGAGCCCTGGTACCAGGGGCTGAGCGTGCTGGTGCACCCGTCGTATGCGGAGGGGTACTCGCTGGTGCACGTGGAGGCGATGGCGTCAGGGTGCTGTGTGGTGGCGTCGAAGCTGCCGTACCTGGACACGCTCATCGAGCACGGGCGCACGGGCTTCTTCTTCGAGCCAGGGGACGTGAAGGCCCTGCGCGAGCTGCTGGCCATGCTGATGCGGGAGCCGGAGCGAGCCCGCGAGGTCGGGCGCAACGCGGCGGAGGAGGCGCGCCGTCGCTGTGGGGTAGAGCACGAGGCGCGGGCGCTGGGAGACCTGTACCGGACGTTGGTGGAGCGCTGAGCGGATGCGAATCCTCCACCTGCTGGCGAGTCCCTTCTTCAGCGGCCCCGCGGAGAACGTGGCGCTGCTGGCACTGGCGCAGCGCGAGGCCGGCCACGAGGTGACGGTGGCGGTGGACCGGCGGCGCAAGGACGTGCCGGCGGAGGAGCCCGCGGTGCCGCGCTTCCGGGAGCTCGGGCTGCTGGACGAGGGAGGCCTGGAGCTGTCGGTGAAGTCACCTCCCTGGTCGATGTGGCGCGACCTGCGCCAGCTGAAGGCGAGGAAGCTGGACGTGGTGCACTCGCACTTCAGCCACGACCACCTGCTCGCGAGGTGGGGCCGGCCCCGGGGGGCGGTGTTGGTGCGCTCGCTCCATGCGCCGCGCTCGCTGCGCGCCTCGCTGCCCGCGGCGGACGCCTACACGGTGCCGGCGAGCGTGCTGTTGCCCCGGCTGCGGGAGAAGGGGAGGACCGCTGAGGTCCTACCCGCACTGGTGGACCCACGGTTCCACCTGGCGGATGACCGGCAGGCGCTGCGAAGCGAGCTGGGGCTCACGGGGGCGCCGTTGCTCGGAATGGTCTCCACCTTCCAGCCCTCGCGGCGTCACGCGGTGGGCGTGGAGGCCTTCGCCCTGTACCGGAGGGAGCGGCCGCAGGCCCGGCTCGTCCTCGTGGGTGACGGTGCGCTGTTGGAGGCGACGCGGAGGCAGGTAGATCAGCTGGGCCTGTCGGACGCGGTGACGTTCGCGGGCTACCAGCAGGGAGAAGCCTTCGCGCGCTGGCTGAGGGCGCTGGACGAGGTGTGGCTGCTCGGCTTGGGCAACGACTGGAGCGCGAGGGCCGCAGCACAGGCCAGGGCGTGCGGAGTGCGGGTGGTGGCGGTGGAGGAGGGCGCCCTGCCTGACCTGGCCGATGCGCGAGTCGCCTCCCCTACGCCAGCCGCGGTGGTCGCCGCCGCGCTCTCCGGGCAGTGTGCCCCGGTGGCGCACCCTTCGAACGCCCGAATCGCCGGAGCCGTGCTCGAACTCTATGAACGGGTGAGGCAAGCCCGGTGAGCACCGCGCCATCCTCCAACGCCCCCACGGCCATCGAGCGGGTCTTCTACCCGCCGGCTCCCGAGCCCTGGGGACGCCGCGCGCTCCTGTCTCCGCTGACGGCCCTCTCGTGGACCTACGCGGTCGCGGTGACGCTGAGAAGGGCGCTCTACGACGCGGGTGTGCTGCGTGCCCACCGTGTGGAGGGCCTGCGCGTCATCTCCGTGGGCAACCTCAACGTGGGGGGGACGGGCAAGACGCCGGCGGTGCTCCACCTGGCGGAGCTGCTGGTCCGCGAGGGTCGCAAGGTGGGAATCCTCACGCGGGGCTACGGGCGGGGCTCGCGAGAGCCGCTGACCTTCATCGGAACGGAGCCCCTGCCCTCCGTGGATGAGGCGGGAGACGAACCGCTGCTGCTCGCGCGCCGGTGTCCCCAGGCGCGTCTGTTCGTGGGAGCGGACCGTGTGGCCGCGGCGTACCGGGCGCGCGACGAGTTCGGTCTGGACACGGTGCTGCTCGACGACGGCTTCCAGCACCGCCGGCTCGCCCGAGACGAGGACCTCGTCGTGGTGGACGAATCGGTAGGCCTCGGCAATGGCCACATGCTCCCGCGCGGTCCGTTGCGTGAGCCGGGTTCGTCTCTGCGCAGGGCCACGCTGCTGTGGGTGCGCGCGGCGGCCGTCCCTGGGGAATCGCAAGGAGCGCTGGCAGGCCCGCTCCTGCCCATGGCGTCCGATATCCCCCGGGTCCGCACGAACTACCGGCCCACGGCCTGGCTGTCTCCCTCGGGCGAGGTCCATCCCACGGGAGCACTGGCCGGGCAGCCGGTGCTCGCACTGGCAGGGCTCGCCCGGCCAGGGGGCTTCCTGCGGACGCTCCAGTCTCTCGGCACCGAGGTCCGCGACGCGGCGCTCTTCCCGGACCACCACCGCTTCACGGGGGAAGAGCTTCGTGACGTGGCCGCCCGAGCGGCGCGGCAGGGCGTGCGCGTGGTGACGACGGAGAAGGACGCGGTGCGCCTGCCCGCTGATTTCGAGGCATGGGTGGTGCGATTGGGGGTGGAGGTGCTGGAGGGCGAGTCCCACCTTCGCCGGGCGCTCGGGCTGACGGACATGCCGCGCGACTTGTGAGGCGAGGGGCCCTGTGGGACAAACCGCCGCCATGGCCGCAGTCTCGCCCGCTCGCTCGTTGTCTTCGCCCACTCGCCTGCCACTCACCTTCGCGCGCCGTCGGGTGCTGCTGGTGGGGGACCTGGTCGCCGACCACTACATCTACGGACAGACGGACCGGGTCAGCCGTGAGGCGCCAGTCCTCATCGTTCGCTACGAGTCCGCGGAGGTGAAGCTGGGCGGCGGCGCCAACGTGGCGGCCAACGTCCGGGCGCTCTCCGGGCAGGTGACGGCGGTAGGCGCGCTGGGTGTCGACGAGATGGGCAGCGCGCTGCGCCGGTTGTTCGAGGAGGCCGGCATCCGGCTGCACGCGGTGAGCGGGCGCGGCATCGAGACGGAGACGAAGACGCGCATCCTCGCGGGCGGGGTGAGCACCACGCGCCAGCAGATGTTGCGACTGGACAGGGGGCAGCGGGGGGCGCTGCCACCCCGCATGCGCAAGGCGCTCGCGAAGCAGGTGGAGGCAGCGGCGAAGGATGCGGACGCGGTCGTGGTGTCCGACTACGGCGCGGGCGTGCTGGGTGAAGAGGTGCGCGAGGTGCTCCGGCGCCTGGCCGGTGACGGCCTGCCCGTCTGCGTGGACAGCCGCTATGCGCTGTCGTCCTTCGCGGGCCTGACGGTGTGCAAGCCCAACGAGCCGGAGCTGGAGGCGCTCGCCGGGCGTCCGGTGCGCACGGAGGCGGACCTGTTGGAAGCCGGGCACGAGGCGGTGCGAAGGCTGCAGTGCCGGGCCCTGCTGGTGACACGGGGCCGGCATGGCATGACGCTCTTCGACGCCGAGGGTGGGGTGGACCACATCCCCGTGTACGGCGCGAAGGCGGCGGTGGACGTGACGGGCGCGGGGGACACGGTGATTGCCACCTTCTCGCTGGCCCTGGCGGCGGGGGCCTCGTTCGGCGAGGCGGCACGGCTGGCGAACGTGGCGGGCTCGCTGGTGGTGCAGAAGCCGGGCACCGCGACAGTGTCTCGGGATGAGCTGCTGGAAGAGCTGAGGAACGCGCGATGAACACCATGGAGAAGCTCCAGCCGCTCACGAGGATTGCCGAGGAGCGCGAGCGTTGGCGGGCCGAGGGCCGAACGGTGGCGCTGGCCAACGGCGTCTTCGACCTGCTGCACGTGGGCCACGTGCGCTATCTGGAGGGGGCTCGGGCGCTCGCGGACGTGCTGGTGGTGGCGGTGAACTCGGACGCTTCCACCCGGGCGTACAAGGGCCCGGGGCGCCCCTACATCCCCGAGGCCGAGCGGGCGGAGCTCGTGGCCGCGCTCGCCTGCACGGACCGGGTGCTCATCTTCGATGAGCCCAACGTGCGCGGCATCATCCGGGCCCTGAAGCCGGACGTGCACGTGAAGGGCACGGACTACACGCCGGACAGCATCCCCGAGGCGGACGAGGTTCGCGCCTACGGTGGCCGCACGGCGGTGTCGGGTGACCCGAAGGACCACAGCACCACGGACCTCGCCCGGCGTCTCGGCCGTGAGGGTGCGAAGTAGCCCATGCCCCCATTGGAGGCAGTGCTGAAGGACGTGCTGGGCTGCCCGCACTGCAAGGGCCCACTCGAGGTGGCCGAGAGCGCAATGCGCTCGGAGGTCCACTGCCCGCGCTGTCACCTCACCTGGCCCGTGGAAGAGGGCGTCCCTCGGATGGTGCCCGAGCGGACCGTCTCTCCACTCCCTCCTGGCGAGTGACGTCTACCGGCCGCCCGCGTGGGAAAGCGCGGCGGCGAAGTCCCGGACCTCGTCGGCAGCACGAGCCTCCAGGCCCTGTCCTCCCGAGCCATCCACGAGCGCGGTGAGGTCCACCATGCGGTGGGGGGCATAGGCATGGCCCCAGCGCTCCATGTCCATCCGGAGGAAGAAGGCCAGGGTGGGAGCCCCCACGGCCACCGAGAGGTGCATGGGGCCGGTGTTGTTGCAGACGGTGAGGCCGGCGGCGCGCATGAGGGCCGCCAGCTCGTCCAGGTTGGTGGCGGGGGCCATTCGGGCTCCTGGAGCGGCGTCCACCACGGTGCGGGCGAGCTCTTCCTCTCCAGGGCCCCAGGTGACGATGGGAACGCGCCCCATCTCCAGCAGGGTCCGGGCGGCGGCGGCGAAGGCCTGGGGCGGAATCCGTCGTGGACCCAGGCGTCCGCCGGGGTTGATGACCGCAGATGCGGTGCCGGCGTTCGCCTCCAGGTACGTGCGGATGGCGGGACCCACGGCCGGCTCGCGGAACGACAGGGTGCGGACCATGGTGCCGCCCGTGAGGGGCGTGAGCAGGTGCGTGCGCTGCACGGCCTCGTTCCGGGTGTCCGTGCGGGCGGGCACGGACAGCGAGTGGAGGCGGGACACCGGCCACACGTCGGGACCGATGACCACCGCATGCGGCCCGGCGATGCGCGAGACGAGCGCGCTGGTGACCGAGGGGGATTCCCAGTTGGCGCAGTCCACCACGACGTCATAGCGGGCGCGACGAAGGACCTGGAGCCCGGGCGCCAGGGGGCCCAGCCAGAGTCGGCGCCGGTCGAACGCGATGACCGCGTCCGCGTCCGGATGGCCCGCCATCACGCGCGCCACCTTCGCATGTACGAGGACGTGGACCTCCGGAGCGGGATGCACGTGCGCCTTGAGGGTCCGGAGCAATGGGGTGGTGAGCAGCGCCTCGCCCACGCGGTTGTCGGGCCGCACGAGCAGCACCTTCCGGGGGACGGGCAGGGAACTCCCAGGGCGGCGTCTGCGGCCCGGGCGCCAGAACAGGGCGGACGCCACGAGCGCCAGCGCCAGCTTCGCCCACAACTCGAGCCGCTTGTGCCAGGACATCTCGCGGCGGACCCTACACAGAACTATGAGGGGTGCAAGCGTGCGGCTTGACCTGGGGACAGAAAGCCCCTAGCAACCGCCCAATGCTGAAGAGCATGACCGGGTTTGGAGCGGGCCGCGCGCGGGTGGGGGACGAGGAAGTCTCCGTCGAGCTGCGCTCGCTCAACCACAAGTTCTGTGAAGTGAAGGCGCGCCTGCCCAGAGAGCTCTCGTCGCTGGAGCCCGTGGTGACGAAGCAGGTGAAGGACAGGCTGGCCCGTGGCTCCGTAGAGCTGCTCGTGAAGCGGCAGGCGCCCACCGCGGCTGGCACCGTCCCCACCGTGGACATGGCACTCGCGCGCGAGTACGTGCGCGCCTTCCGAGAGCTCGCCAAGGAGCTGGGGCTGGTGGGAGAGGTCGCCTGGTCCCAGGTGGCCAACCAGCCTGGCGTCGTCCGCCTGGAGGAGAAGGTCGTGGACCTGGAGTCCGCGACCCAGGCGCTGCAGGCCGCCCTGGAGCAGGCGCTCACGGCGCTGGAGAAGATGCGCCTCGTCGAGGGCGAGGCCATCCACGCGGACCTCGATGCCCGGCTCAAGCTGCTGGAGGGCTGGAGCCAGGAGGTGGCGCACCTCGCACCGCGCGCCGTGCAGGAGTACCAGCAGCGGCTCACGGACCGTATCGCCGAGCTCGCGCGGGGCGTGGCAGTGGACCCCCAGCGCCTGGCGCAGGAGGTGGCCCTCTTCGCCGAGCGCACGGACATCGCCGAGGAGGTCACCCGCCTCGCCAGCCACCTCGAGCAGTTCCGAGCCCTCATGGCGAGCAGCGAGCCTGCTGGCCGCCGAATGGATTTCCTCGTGCAGGAGATGCACCGCGAGGTGAACACGACCGGCTCCAAGAGCCAGCACGCGGAGATCTCCGCGCGCGTGGTCTCGATGAAGGCCGAGGTCGAGCGCATCCGCGAACAGGTCCAGAACGTCGAATGAACGCGCCCACCATCCTCCAGCCGGGTCTGTTGCTCGTCCTGTCCGCGCCCTCCGGGGCGGGGAAGACCACCCTCGCCCACCGACTCCTCAGGGAGACGCCGGACGCGGTCTTCTCCATCAGCGTCACCACCCGGCGTCCTCGCGGAAACGAGCGCGACGGGGTGGACTACCACTTCGTCGACGTCGCCACCTTCCAGTCGAAGATTGAAAAGGGCGAGTTCGTCGAGTGGGCCGAGGTCCACCACCACTTCTACGGCAGCCCCCAGTCGGCGGTGGATGACGCGAGGGCGCGCCGGAGTGCGGCCATCTTCGACATCGACGTGCAGGGCGGGCAGGCCATCAAGCGCAAGCACCCTGACGCGGTGACCATCTTCATCCTCCCGCCCTCCATGGAGGAGCTGGAGCGGCGGCTGAGGGACCGGAAGACGGACTCGGATGAGACCATCCGCCGCCGGATGCTGGCCGCCCGCTCGGAGATGGAGCGCGGAATCGCCTCGTATGACTACATCGTGGTGAACGACGACTTCGAGCGCGCCTACAGCGAGCTGCGCTCGGTGGTGGTGGCCGAGCGCTGCAGGCGCGGAAGGGTGGACGTGTCGAACCTGGGCCTGGGCGTCGGAGGCTGACGCTCCGGGAATGGGCCAGTAGGGGAGGGTGGTTTTCCCCATTACCTGGACGGGCTGCAGTCGTGCCGGGCGCGAGTGGTGGGAATCAAACTTCTTGCGCCGCCTAAGGAGTTGGTGGATAAGCCGCCCACCTCCGGCGACACACAGCGTCACCCACCGGAGTCAGCGCGCTTCAAGCGCTGAGGTTCTCTGAGCAAGAACGAATAAGACCGCGGGTCGATGTTCGGAGCCCTCCGTTATGGAGAGCTTCTGCTGAGCCCGGGAGCAGACGGAGCGGCTCGTGTGACAACGAGTTGACATCTGGCGCAGCGCTCCATAGATGGTCGATCAGATGGTGGTGGTGAACCGGCGGGCGTCGATGGTGGTGGAGCGGGTAGCCGACTCAAGGGAGTCGGAGCTGGGATGAAGTGGTCGGCAGGAAGCGGTTGACTCAAGACGCGGCGGTGGTAGAAGCCGCGCCCCTCACACGGAAGCCCGCGCACTGGCGCGGAAGGCACTTCCGGGTGGGCAGCAGGCACAAGACGGAATATGGCGGTCAACGCAGCGAGTTGACAGAAGACGCGGTGGTGGTAGAAGCCGCGACCCCGACGAAGCGCAGCCCGAAAGCAGCAGAGCGGGCAGCCCGGTTGGGAAAGTCAACGAAGCAGCGGTTGACACGGGAGGCGGCGAAGCGGTAGAAGCCGCGCCCCTCGGAAGAAACAGCGGAAGCCACTGGGCGGCGCTGAGGACTCCGAAGGCCCCAAGGACGCGAAAGTCGAAGTTGACAACGGACGCGGACTTGAATAGAAACTGCGGCCCCGCCGGTTGAAAACGGCAGGCGGCAGGAAGCAAACAGTAGCAAAAAGTCGCGGGTGGTACAAGCGACTCGGTCTTTGAAAACCAAATAGCAAGCCTAAGTAGAAGA